>JACQUF010000389.1 GCA_016210435.1 Chloroflexota bacterium | reverse complement strand
TCTCGTTCTTCCCGGGCTTTGCGATATTCCTGGTGGTCATGGCGCTCAACTTCATGGGCGACTGGCTCAGGGACTTCTTCGACCCTCGATTGCGGCAGTTAGCCAACTAGCCCAGACGCAACTCGGCGCAGCTTGTTGATGTACATGGGGAAGATCACCACCGGCATTGGAGGGTCGGACCCGTGAGAATTCTGATCACTGGCATCGGCGGGACGATCGGTACCGTCCTGGCAAAAGATCTGTCCCGCGACCACGACGTGAAGGGAATCGACATTCGGCCTGTCGACCGACCGGGGGCGGTCGTCGCCGACCTGACCGACGCTGCCGCCCTGCCGAGAGCCTTCGATGGAGTCGATGCGGTCATCCACCTGGCCGCCGAGCGTCGTCACGGCCGAGAGATCGGCTGGGACATCCTCCACCCTCGGAACGTGGTCGCCACGGCCAATGTCTACGATGCCGCGAAAGCCGCCGGAGTGCGCAGGGTCGTCTTCGCCAGCTCAATGCATGTCATGGGCGGGTACGAGGAAGCCGAACCGTACCGCTCGATTGCCGCGGGCCGCTACGCCGGAGTGAATTCGGCGAAGGTGGCGCTCGTCTCCGGCGACATGCCGCCAAGACCGGACGGTCGCTACGCAGTCAGCAAAATCTTCGGCGAACAGCTCGCTCGTTACTTCGCCGACTGGGAGGGCTTGGAAGGCGTTGTCGTTCGGCTTGGAACCATCAGCGAGGCGGACCGTCCGGGCTCCGATCCTCGCTCATTCGTGAGCTGGTTCAGCACGCGGGACGTGGCCGGGCTGTTCCGTGCCTGTGTCGAGCGCCCCGGCATCAAATACGAAGTCGTCTACGGCGCGTCAGCGAACACCTGGAAGATCTACGACACGCCGTACGGCTGGCGTGTGCTAGGCTTCACCCCTCAGGACAACGCCGAGGCGTTCCGCTCGGCCGGCTCGCGACAATAGTCGCCCGCTCGGGCTACTCGAGGTCATTCACGCCGACGGTCGAGCCGCTTCTTCATCTCCTCGTGCCCGATGCCGCCTTTTTCTTCGTATTCAGCTCTCGCGGCCTCGACTTCCTTCCATAGGCTTGGGTGGTGTGCGAGGACAAAGTCGTCGAGGGCGTTCTCGTGCAAGACCGCCCAACGGGCTCTGCGCTTACTCCGACGTTTCACAGCCCTATTCCCTTCGAACAGCCTTCCAACGGCTGGACACTTCCCTCGGATTGCCGTCCGGCCAGCAGCGAGACCGAACCGTGACTTTGATTTCGGTACCCCGCAAGCCGCCACGCGCCTCAACGGCCGCTTCGTGGGCGTATCTCTCGAGATCAGATTCCGGTACACCGAATAAGGAAAGAAGTGTGGCCACTGTCTTGCAGTTCCTTACCGCGTGAACCCGCGGCCTGGGGTTGTTGCGAGGTCGAGGTGGCGCTTGCGGCATAAGGTACACGCAAGGAGGCGGCAGCCAATCTCGGCCGTCCTGCCCTTGGATATCAGTCGCGCGCGCCCGCAAACCGCCACTGATCCCGAACTGCTTGGGGCAGCGCCTCAGTTCGCTGCCGCAACGACCGTCCCAGAAGACGACGGCATCCACGACTGTGCGCTCAGCTGCAAGTTTGGGCATAAGCCGGGTGGCGATACCTGACCATATCCCGTGGCCAGGGTTGTGCTGGAGGCTCTCCGGACACAGCGACCAGACGACGAATTCCTCGGCCCAACCTGGTCGGTCCCATATCGTCATGTTATTGCCGTCAGGGCAACCCTTCACTTCGATTGCCGCAAGGGTGCCGCCAGCCAGTTCAACTCGATAGTCTTGTCGGTTTTCGGTACCTTCAAAATTCCACGAGACGAAGGCTCCCCGCGACTTGCCGTAATCGAGAACCGCCTCCACAAACCTACGCTTCTCGCTGGTGGTAGCCGAAGCCGTGCCCCGGATGCTTTCGACCGCGGCCCTCAGAAGCATCCGATAGTCATGAGGATCTATTCCACGCTCTCGCAGGATTTCCGGCGCCTCGTGATCGAGTGACTGCAGTAGATCCTTCACCCTACGAATATCGCCGGCATCGAGAGAATGCCGGCAAGGCAACGCGTCATCCTGGTTCAACGGTACCCCTCAATTAGCCCGAACAGCACATGGGCTTCGATTCTCGCCGAATCGCCGCGGCCGCATCACAGTCACGCCGACGGGAACGTCGACAATCGGTTGCGACCTTAGGATTCGGAGAATGAATTTGGCAATCGCTTCTGGCTCTCGTTCAGCCGCCGAGGCGTCGATCCGGAGCACCGTCCAATTCCGCCTGATCAGCTCGTCGTTCACCTCTTCATCCCGTGCAACATTACGAGCGATTTTCGCTCGCCAGTAGTTCGACATCTCTGCGAGACGGGAAGGCGACAGTTTCTTGCCGTGCCAAAACCCTCCATCCACGAACACTGCGACGAGACGACTGAAAAACGTCAAGTCCGGACGACCAGGCACATTGTCGGGCGCGATTCGGTATCTAAGACCGAGCCTCCAGAGTGCACGTCTCAGCGCGCGCTCAGGGGCCGTGTGCGTTGACTTGACGCGACGCATCACCGCGGATCGTTCCGCGATGGTGAAGGGATCTCGCCTAACGGGCGTGTATTGGAACTCTGGCTCCGACACTCGAGATACGCTTTTTCCCCTCAAGCATGCGGTCGCGCAAGGGACCAAGTGGCCGCTTCCCGGTCGGACCACTTTCTGTGAGGTGCTGGAATGCGTGGCCGACTAGCCATCTGACTGCTGGCACGCAGACGGCGTCGCCGAACGCGTGCAGGCCCTGGCGCTCCCGGAATCCTGCCGGCAAGTCGAGCGTAACACCCTGAAGACGACCATATTCGATCGCGGTCATGGGCCGAATCCTGATGCGATCGCTATCAATCTCGACGAGGAATTGCACGCTGCTCCCGCCAACTGGCGTCCTCAGGCAGCCCGCAATTCCATCAGCCCTGATCTCGCCGACCGCGCGTCCTTGACGGACCCGTCGGTACATCGTGGCGTACCTCGGTCCTTGCGCCCGTCCGAGAGACCGAAGCCGTTCACGATGAATCGGGTTCATTTCGCTGATAAGTCGTGCAACCTTGTCCGGAGGCCACCACAATTCGGCTTGATTGTGTGCCAACCAGTCAACAATGCTGTCCAGGCCGATCAACGGCATCCTGGGCGGCAATGGGATCGAGGATTCGCCGAAACACAAGTCACGATTCTGCCTGAAGAACTTGATCACCGCTGCCGGACGTAGTCGCGATTCCTCGCCAGCCGGAAACCGGGTAATCGTTGGATCGCCATCTTGAAGGCCGATGATGAACACCCGCGGCCGACTTTGGGGCACGAACGACTTCGCGTCGACGAGAACCACGTCACATCGGTAACCAATCTGGTTAAGATTGCGGATTACACCCGCCAGATCGCGGCCGCCATTCGAGGCGATTAGGCCGACAACGTTCTCCAATAGAACGGCCCGAGGAGCCGCGCCGGTTCGCCTCGAATACCTTGCGACCAGGTCTAGAAACGGCCAGACCGCTCCAGAATGTCTCCCGTTTATGCCGTTTCGATTGCCGGCCAAAGATACGTCGATGCAAGGAAACGAGGCAGTAAATAGTGCAACGCCGGCAGGTACGTCCTCGATCTGGACGTCACGCACGTCTTCGATCGCGAGATGATCGGACCCAAACCAGTGCGTGTAGACGCTGGCCTTTTCCTCGGATATGTCGTTGGCAAAGCAGCATTGCCAGCCCAATGGCTCGATCGCCATCCGGACCAAGCCTATGCCCGCGAAAAACTCTGCGAATGTCGGCACGGTAGACGCGTCCTCCGTCGGGCCTACGATAGGTATATCCCCGCGGGCGGGTCAATCGTCTCGCGGCGAAATGCTCGAACGGCTGTCGTAAGGGATCGGATGCGCGAAATGCCAGAAGCCACGTATCAGATCAGGATCCCAGAGGATCTCGCAGCATTACTGGACGACTGTATGCGTCCGGATAGAACGCCTGTTAGCCAGATCGCAGAGACCGCTCTTCGTCAGAGAGGCGAACAACCTAGCCTTCATGTGCTGCCTTCGGGAGCTCCTCCCGGAGGCGGCGGGCGACGGCGTGCAGCTCGTCGTCGTCCTGCATGTTGAGTCCGTCGACCACGATGGCACCATCCTTGCGCAGACGCCTCGCGTTCCCGGCCATGAGCCGTGGCTGCAATCAGGCCTGACAGACTACTCAACACGTTGAGTATAATTACTCAGTATGTTGAGTAAATCGTCGAGGGACGCTGCCTTTGTTCGGCCGCAC
>JACQUF010000391.1 GCA_016210435.1 Chloroflexota bacterium | reverse complement strand
GGGCTGGGCTAAGAAGACAAGCGGCGGCATCGACTGGATCAAATGTCGTGCCGTGAACGGTGGAAGGATCTGCCTCGGAGTTGAGATCCAAGTTTCCGGTCGAAGCGATCTGCTGATCGTCGACGTCACGCATCTACGCGAGGGGATCCAAAGAGGTGACATCGATGTCGGAATCGTTGTCGTCCCATCGGATTCTCTTCGGCCGTTCTTGACAGACCGAGCGCCGGGCTTCAAGGACGGTGTCCGAGCGGTCGTGCGCGCAAGGGCGGAAGAGTTCCCATTGATTGTGCTCGGGATCGAGCACGACGGCACCGGTCCGGCCCTCGTCAAAGAGCGGACCCGGCAGGGACGCCACCGGACGCCAAGGTAGTCGACACGCGACGCGATGCCAGGCGGCGGTGCGTTCTTCTTTGGCGGATCTCCATTCGTGACTCGCCATGCCTCGGCGCAACTAGGCTGGAGCGCTTCGGTCTTGGCCACCTTTGCCGCGGGCCGAGACTTCGCCCAAAACTAAAAGGCCCCCGGATGAGACCGGGGGCCCTTCGTTCGTTGCTAACCCTGTGGGTTAGGCCGCCTTGGCGCCGGCCTCGGTCTTGACCTTCTTCTCATCGAGCTTGGAGCTGATGATGAAGCCGCACTGGAGACATTCCAGGTAGTGCCCGTACATGTCCCGTTCGAACTTCACATCGCCGTGACATCGGGGGCACGCCTTCAGGTACAGCATGTCGTCACCCCTTTCTTTCTTCTTCTCGTCCCTGGCCGCCTTAGGTCGGGGGATTTTCGTATTTGATGCCCGTCATCCTGTTTCGGATTCGGGCGACGATTTTCGTCGTCAGATTAGACGAGCAGCCAGTCTACAACGGTTTCAGTCAAAATGCACTAGGGTCTTGGACCGAATTTCGTAACGTTTTTGTTACCGGATCTGGTCCGCAGTTAGACTCACGCTGTTTGACACACGTCGTATCAAACTGTACTGTATAGCACGTGTCAAGCGCATCAACCACATCGGCCGGTTGCAAGCACGAGAATGCAACCGGGCTGCTTACCGATGCGTTACGAATGGACGGGGCTAACGGATGACGACCGAAGAATTCAGACGCCGCAAGGTCCCGGAAACCGGGACCGCGCAGGGATGGACAGGCTCGATCTTCGAGCAGGTGACTCCCGTGCCACCGCTCGAACCCGCGGACTCGGACGAGCGGGTCGCAGGCGCCGATGAAGCAAATGTCGAAATCTCTGGCGTCTACATCATCAGCGTCGCGGCCAGGCTCCTCGAGATGCATCCGCAGACGCTCCGCAAGTACGAGCGCTTCGGGTTTATCCGCCCCTCCAGGACCGCCGGGTCGCTGCGGCTGTATTCCGACCATGACCTGCAAAGGTTGCGTATTGTCCGCAGGCTGGTCGAAGAGCTCGGCCTGAACCTGGCCGGCGTGCGCTTGCTTCTCGATGTCGTGACGAATCTGAGGCAGGCCATCGATGCGCTCCAGCGCGAGGACGCCCGGAGAACGCCTGCCTCCGATCGCGCGATCGCCCACATGCGGGCGATCCTCAATTTTGTTGACGCCGATTGATTTTCCCGAAGACGCGGAGGGAGTGTTGCGAGAAGAAGAACTGAAGCACGATCCAGAGGCTCAAGAACCGCCAATCGAGCGCCAGGCCGAAGGCGGTGATGCCGATCGGCTGACCCCGGCGCCGCCGACAGTTTCAATTACCGAGTATGAAGAGGCGGTCCGCGAGCGCGACCAGTTTCGGACCCTGGCGCAGCGCGTCCAGGCCGACTTCGTGAATTACAGAAAACGTGTCGATGCCGAACGCGACGCGACACGCCGGCTCGCGACAAGGGACCTGCTCGTCAAGCTTGTGCAAGTGCTGGACAACTTCGAACTCGCGCTGCGTGAAGAAATCACCCGTGATATCGATCAACGGTGGGTGGACGGCATGCGGGGGGTGAAGCGCAGTCTCGACGTCATCCTCGCGGGTGAAGGCATCGAATCGTTTGGCAAGGCAGGCGAACATTTCGACCCGCGTCTTCATGAGGCGCTTGCTCGAGTCCCGACCGTGGATGCAAAACCGGATATCGTGCTGAAGGTCCACCGGGCGGGATACAAGCTTCACGGCGATGTTATCCGCCCGGCGATGGTTGAAATCGCCACGTCGCCGCCCGATGACGCGCCACGCGCTGAATCATTTGACGACATCGAAAACCGACAACAGTCGAAGTAACGAAAAAGGGGAACTCGGGGATGGCAAAAGCAATAGGGATCGATCTCGGGACTACTAACTCGGTAGCCGCGATCTGGGAGGCGGGCGAAGCCCGCGTGCTCGAAAATCGGGAAGGCCGGAGGCTGACTCCCTCGGTGGTCGCCACGAACCCGAAGACCGGCGAGCGTTTCGTCGGTGAGCTGGGGCGCCGGCAGGCGATCGTCAACCCCGAAAACACCATCTACTCCATCAAGCGGTTCATGGGCCGGCGTTACGAGGACGCGCACGTCCAGCGCGATATCAAGCTGGTCGGGTATCGCGTCACGAAGGCCGATAACGGCGACGCCTGGGTCACGTTTGGCGGCAAGCCGACCTCCCCGCCGGAAATCTCGGCGATGATCCTCCGCAAGATCAAAGAGGACTGCGAGGCCAAGCTGGGCCAGCCGGTGACCCGTGCCGTGATCACCGTCCCCGCGTATTTCAACGACAGCCAGCGTGAGGCCACGAAGGTCGCCGGGCAGATCGCAGGTCTCGAGGTCCTGCGGATCATCAATGAGCCGACCGCATCCGCGCTTGCTTTTGGACTCGACAAGAAGACCGATCAGACAATCGCGGTCTACGACCTCGGCGGCGGGACGTTCGATATCACCATCCTGCAGCTTGGCGGCGGCGTATTCGAAGTCAAGTCCACGAATGGCGACACGCACCTTGGCGGCGACGATTTCGACATGCGGGTCGTCACCTGGGCGGCAGACCAGTTCAAGGCTGAGAACGGGAT
>JACQUF010000387.1 GCA_016210435.1 Chloroflexota bacterium | reverse complement strand
GTATAGAATGCGCTGCCTGTTGAGGTGACCGATGAAAGCGCTCGTCTACTACGGCAACAAGGACCTACGCTACGAGGCGAACTGGCCTGAACCGAAGCCCGGGCCGGGCGAAGTCAAACTTAAGGTCACGTACTCCAGCATCTGTGCCACCGATATTGAGGAGTGGCAGTTCGGGCCGCGCTTCGTCGCCATGACCCCGAATCCGGTGACCGGCAAGAAGGCGCCACTCGTGCTTGGCCACGAGGTGAGCGGCAGGGTCGCGCAGCTCGGGCAGGGCGTGACAGGCCTCAAGGTCGGCGACCGCGTGGCCGTCAACGACATCATCACGTGCAACAAGTGTTTCTGGTGCCGGCGTGGCGAATACTCGTCCTGCCCGAACTTCGGCGTGACCGGGCTATCTGCCGACGGCGGTCTCGCAGAGTTCCTCGTGTGGCCTGCCGACCACTGCTTAAAGCTCCCACCGAACCTGTCCGATGAAGAGGGGCCGCTGGTAGAGCCCGCGACCGTCGCAGTCCATGCCACGCGCCGCTCCAAAGCGGGGATCGGCGACCGCGTGGCAGTCATCGGTTGCGGAACGGTTGGACTGCTCACAGTCCAGACGCTGAAGGCTGCGGGCGCCACGGTATTTGCGATCGACGTCAGGGCGCAAAGTCTGCAACTCGCCAAGACACTTGGCGCCGACGCCGTCGTCGACGCGGCGAAGGGCGACCCCGGAGCGGAGCTCAAGAAACTGACGGATGGTATCGGCCCCGATATCGTCATGGAGACCGCGGGAGCGGCGCAGACACCGATCCAGGCGATCCAGTGGGTCCGCCGGACCGGCCGCGTCGTCTTGGTCGGCATCTACGCGGCCAGACCGCAATTCGACTTCCTCGACATCGTTGACGGCGAGCGCGAGGTCCTGGGGTCGGTGGCAGCGAACCCACAGGACTTCGAAGCGGCGGTCGCGTTGATGGCCGCGGGCAAGGTGAATGCGAAGCCGCTCATCAGCTCGAAAGTGCCGCTCGAGCGAGCGATGCCTGAAGGCTTCGAACGCATGATCAAGCCTCAGAAGGACGTCTACCGGATCCTCGTCGGATCGGGAGGCTAACCAATGCATTACCAGGAAGAACGCAACAGCGGATGCCGTATCTCCGATGCCTGGACCTACCGCGGCCTTAAGACCGTAATTCTCGAGAACGAGGCAATCAGGGTCACGGTGCTCGCGGATAAGGGCGCTGATGTATACAGCTTCGTGCACAAGCCGAGCGACGTCGACTTCATGTGGCGAACACCCTGGGGGGTGCGTGACCCCCGCAGGTTCTTGCCCACTACGGGTTCGCCGACCAGCCTCTGGCTCGACGTATACGAAGGAGGCTGGCAGACAGTCGTACCCCATGGCGGGTTCCCGACGAACGTCGCCGGCGCAGAACTGGGGCTCCATGGCGAGCTCAACACGATGCCTTGGGACGTGCAGATCGTTGAGGACAACTCGAGGAGAGTCGCCGCGAAATTCTGGGCGAAGGGCGCAAGGACGCCGTTCCGCGCCGAAAAGACGCTCTCGATCGAATCAGGGAGCGGCGTACTCACCGTCGAAGAGGCAGTAACCAACGAGGGCGAGGAGCCTGCCGATTGTGTGTGGCTGGAGCACATTGCAATCGGCGCGCCGCTCCTGGCCGCCGGTGCCCGCCTCGACGTCGCCCCGTGCACGGTCCTCAATCACCCTGAAGACATGGGAGCGGGAGCGAAGCTGAAACCGGGCTGGAAAGGCGAATGGCCGAAGCCTGCCGCGGCGAAAACAGGGCGGGCGATCGACTTCAGAAAATTCCCCGGGAAGGAAGACCGCTCGCTGGACATGGCTTACTTCACGGCCATGGAGGAGGGCTGGTACGCGGTTACGAACGACAGGCTGGGCCTCGGTTTCGGGGTCTCCTTCCCGGCCGGTGTTTTCAAGTACCTCTGGTTCTGGCGGAACCTCGGCGGCGGGAATGGCTACCCGTGGTACCGTCGCTGCTATAACGTCGGCCTCGAGCCGTGCACGAGCTTTCCGAATACCGGCCTTGCCCCTGCGATCAGGAACAAGACGGCGCGCCGGTTTAAGACGGGCGAGACTGTCAAGGCAACCGTCCAGGCGATAGCCTTCACGGGCAAGGGCCCGGTGAAGCGTGTCACGCCCCGGGGCGGAATCGAGCGCTGAGAAGGGGAGACCTCAATGCGGATCATCGATACCCATTGCCACGCGGGCCACAACTGGTTCGAGCCAGTTGAAACGCTGCTGCACGAGATGAATTCGAACGGCGTGTCGGAGGCGGTGCTGATCCAGCATGGCGGCACCTACGACAACACCTATCTGTTCGAATGCGCGGCGAGGTTTCCTGGCAGGTTCAAGGTCGTAGTCCTTCTCGACCCCGAAGATGCCGACCAGCCGGGGACGTTGGCGAAGCTCGCGGGGCAGGGCGCAGCGGGCGTCCGGCTGTACCCGCAATCGAAGTCGAAGGGATCGGACCCCATCGCGGCCTGGAAGAAGGCGGGTGAACTCGGCCTGGTGGTCAGCTGCGGGGCGAGCACGGACCAGCTCGCCTCAGAGGAATTCAGGTCGATCGTGAAACAATGCTCCGGGACCACGATCGTGGTGGAGCATCTCGCCGGTGCGAAGCCCGGTACGACGCCGGGGGACGCGAAATTCAAGAGGGCGCTCGAACTCGCCTCGATGTTCAACACCTACATCAAGGTGCCGGGCCTGGGCGAATTCACGCCGCGGCCGCCGAGACTGGCGCCGATGCTCAAATTCGAGACTGTCCAGCTCCTTATTGAGCTGGTCCGCGACGCCTGGGGCCCCGAACGAATGATGTGGGGCTCAGATTTTCCGCCCGTGGCGGGGCGGGAGGGCTACCGTAACGCCCTCGAGGGGGTCCGCAACCACCCTGCGTTCCGAAAGCATGAAGAGCTCGAGTGGGTCATGGGGAAGACGGCTGCCAGGGTCTGGGGCTTTGATAGGTGACCGGCCGGGAGCCCAGGCCAGGGCCCAGCGAAGAGAGACCTGATACCGCGCAGCAACCCGAAGCTGAGCCGCCGCAAACGCGCACCAGCCGGTACCTGATGGGCCGGATGTACGGCGCAATCAAGCTCGACGGGGCGGTTTTCCGTGATGTCCGGGAAGACCGCTTCGGCACGTTCCAGGCGCTGCAGGTCGTCCTTCTCGCCGGACTTTCGGCCGCCATGAGCGGAACGCTGATCAGCGCCGACCCCCGCGTCGCCCTTGCGGGTGCGATCGTCGCATGGGTCGCATGGGTGTTCTTTACTCACCTTGCTGCAACACGGGCGCTCGGGATGGGAGATGAGAAGCCGGACTGGAATCGGCTCATGCGCACGGCAGGCCTGTCGATGACGCCGGCCATTCTCCTGCTGTTTTCGAGACTGCCGTTCGTGGGATTCCCGTTCCTCGTGGCCGGCCTGGTCTGGACCGTCGTCTGCATGACTGCGGCGGTCCGGCATACGTATGACCAGGCCACCTGGGCGGAAGCCATCCAGGCGTCGGCCGTTGGGTGGATCGCCTTCGCAGCTGTTTATGCTGCGATCACCCTCTCGTTCGGGAGTTAGCGGTCGGTCGAGCGTCTAAGACTCCCTCCTCTGGAAGAGCTTGTCGCTTCGTCAAGCTCAGCACGGCGCCTGAGCGCGCCGAAGGAGGGAGGTAGGGGGCGGGGGGCTTCTATTCCGCCCAGTAGGCAGCGCCGGCGAGTCCGGGGCCAGTGTGCGCAGCCATGAACGCCGCGAATGGCGTCACGTGGAGCTCAGCGCAGTCGAATCTCGCCTCGATCTGACGTCTCAGCTCGGAGGCATCATCCGGGGCGTCCGCGTGCATCACGATGACGTGGGCCCGTTTCCGGCCGATATCGCGTTCCATCTCGGCGAGGATGCGCTCGGCAGCCTTCTTCCGCGAACGCGGGCGGGCGACCGAGCCAACCCTGCCTCGATACCACTCCATCACCGGCTTTACGTCGAACAGGGAGGTAGCCCATACGGCAACGCGCGGTACACGGCCGCTCCTCCACACGTATTCCAGGGTGTCCAGGTAGGCGAGGAGCCGGACCTCGCCCGCCACACGCCCGGCCTCCGATTCGACCGCGTCCAGCGAGGCCCCTTCCGCGGCCTTTTTCGCGGCAGCCAGCGCTACCAGCCCCTCGGCGCCTGCAGCGGTATCTGAATCGAACACGCGGATCGTAACACCCGGGAGCTCGGTCAATGCGAGCTCGCTGGCCGAACGGGCCGCGTCGTACGCGGCGCTGAGACGCGCGGCAAGAGTCACGCAGAAGATCGAGTCCGCTTCATCATGCGCAGCCCGGAACTGTTCCATCCAGGCGGCCGGCTTCGGCGCAGAAGTCTTTGGGACCGCCTGCCTGTCCTTCAGCTGGGCGAACTGTTCCGTGCTGAGCCCCAACGGTCCGTCTTGGTAGGTCTTCCCGCCGATCGTGATTTCCATGCGGGCAATATGGAGGTGGGCCTGCAATGCAAGGCGTTCGGGCAGGGCAGTGGCCGAATCGGTCACAACCGCCACGGGCCGTTTCGTCAGGCCGCTCTCGTCCATGGGGCCGGGATTATAAGGGGAGCAGCTACAATTGCCCGATCTATTCTCATGTTTCAGAGCGTATGAAAACCGGGTTCGTCAGACGACTTCCCATCGCGCGGGACCTGACCGCCGAGGAGATCGCGCGTCTCGAGGAGGCGCGCGTCCGCTGTCGCAGGCATTTCGAGCTGCGAGGTTACGCCGGGATCGAGACCCCGTTGCTGGAACAGACCGAACTCTTCCTGCGCAAGTCCGGCGGTGAACTGGCGAGCCGGCTCTACAGCTTCACTGACCCCGGGGGCTTTGCTGTCAGCCTGCGTCCGGAATACACCGCGCCCGTGATCCGGTACGTCATCGAAGAGATTGGAATTTCCGATCTGCCCCTCCGCTTCCAGTACTCCGGGCCGGTGTTCCGCTACCCGACACCGGGCACACCCGCCGAGAAAGAGCCGGGGGCATTTCTCCAGGCTGGCGCCGAGCTGATCGGAGCTTCGGCGCCTCGCGGTGACGGTGAAATCATGGCCATGGCCTGGTCGGGGTTGGTAGAGCTCGGCATCGCCTCCCCGCGGCTCACGATCGGCCACGTTGGACTGCTGTGGGACCTCCTTCAGGCTTTCGAGCTATCGGACCGCGCCCAGTTGTTCCTGGTCCAGAGCGTCGGCCGCTTGCGCGCGGGAGGGCCCGTACGGGACGAAGTCCGGCATCAGGCCGCTGATATCGGTCTGTTCCGGAACGGGGAGGCAGTCACCGGCTATGGCGAAGCGCCGGCAGCATCGATCGAGGTCGTCGAATCGCTGCTCTCGAGAACGCTCGGCGGTCCAATCGCCCAGACGAGCGGAGCAAGGACCGCCCACGAGATCATGGCGCGGCTGGCGCTCAAGCTGCGGAACGTGGATGACGAGAAGATGCTCGACGCCGCGCTCGATTTCATAGCCGATATCGCGAAGGTGCACGGCAAGCCCGCCGAAGTGATCGACAGGGGCAGCAAGATGGCCAGGGCCGCGAAGCACAAGGAAACGGTGTTCGCGCAGCTCGAGGCGATTGTCGATTCGGCGCTGGCGCAGGGCGTTCCGGATTCTGCAATCACCGTCGATCTCGGGCTGGCGCGGGATATCGCCTACTACACCGGGGCAGTGTTCGATCTGATCGCCCCGGACCGGAGCGGCGTCTCGTATGGCGGCGGCGGGCGCTACGATGGCCTCATGTATTCGCTGGGCGCGGGCGCCGACATCCCCGCGACCGGGTTTGCCTACAACCTGGATTCCGTGATTGCGGCGTCAACCAGGATCCGTACCGGCAAAACCGGCCGCCGCGTGCTCGTCAGCCCCGCCACGAGTGGGGCGTTCCGGGCCGCCGCGGCATACGCCGAGTCTCTGCGCAAGGAAGGCGCCGTTGCGATCCTGACGATGGGTCCGCTTTCCAGGACAGAGCTCGTGCGTACTGGCCGCACGTCTGGCGCCACCGAGGTGGCGGTCGTGGACGACGCCGGCACTCCCAGGCTGGAGCGCCTGTGATGGCGGGGCTTCGAATAGCGATTCCATCAGAGGGCGCGCTCGAAGAGCCCTCGATCAGTCTCCTGGCCAGCTGCGGCCTGCCGGTCAACCGGGCCAATCCGAGGCGTTACACCGCCGAAATCTCGACCATGCCGGGCGTCGAAGTGCTGTTCCAGCGTTCCTCCGACATCACACAGGAAGTGGATGGAGAAAGCGCGGATATCGGCATCACGGGCCTGGACCGGTATATCGAGTACCGCAGGGAAGGTGGCGATTCCATCCTCCTTTACGAAGACCTGGCATATGGACAGGCAAGCCTCGTCCTCGCGGTCCCGGACGGCTGGCTCGACGTCACCACGCTGGCGGACCTCGCCGACCTCGCGCTCGAG
>JACQUF010000384.1 GCA_016210435.1 Chloroflexota bacterium | reverse complement strand
GTCTGGGTCACTCACGCCCTCCCCGGCGAGCTCGTCTCTTTGCCTCGATTTGTTCCTGAATATCCGGTGGCGGGTACGTGTATCTCCGGCGAGAAGTCAGCCAGGATTCACGGGCCTGATCACTGACCGCCACAACCGCGTCGGAGCGGTCTCTGACTTCGGGACGCAATCTGGTCCCGATCCCGGGACCCTCCGGCGCAAGTAAGTATCCGTCTTTTATCACGGAATTGGGCCGCACGAACCTGCCGTACCACCCCCGGTGCATTGCCCGGTTCGATTCCATGACCATGACATTCGGCGCGGCAACGCATATTTGGGCGCAGGCGAACATGTTCACCGGCCCGGTGCAATCGTGCGGCGCGAGTGGAACCTGGTGCGCCGAGGCAAGGACCGCGATTTTGAATGTTTCTGAAATGCCGCCGTTCCAGACGAGGTCCGGCATCACCACCCGGGCCGCGCCGTTCTCGATGAACCGCCGGAACTGGTAGCGCGACATCAGCCGTTCTGCCACGCAGATCGGTGTCCGTGTCGACCGCTGAAGGCGCAGATGAGCTTCCTCGTTGAACGGCGACAGCAATTCCTCATGCCACATGATCTCGAAAGGTTCCATCGCCTGCGCGATCCGTATCGCGTTCGGGAGGTTCCATTTGGCGTGGGCGTCGGTCGCGATCTGCATGTCCAGACCGACGGCATCGCGGACCGACCGTAGCGGGCCAAGCGCCCAGTCGAGGTCCACCGGGTCCAGCAGCTGGCCGCCCGATTCCCGGGCGATGAAGTCGGTCGGCGACATCTTCATTGCGCCGATGCCTTCGTCGAGCAGCTCTTTCGCGACGCGGCCGGCGTCCCTGTAGATGTTCCATCCGTCCTGGATGTCGCCGTAGACGCCGCAGGTGTTGTAGACCTTCACCTTCTGGCGCACTGGTCCGCCCAGCATCTCGTAGACCGGCATCTTCGCCGCCTGGCCCTTGATGTCCCAGAGCGCCATGTCGAGAGCCGAGATTGCACGCAGCTCGGCGCCGCCATAACCGGCGTGATCGGAGAGGCGGAACATCTCGGTCCAGTGAGCTTCCACATCGGAGGGGTCCCGTTCAATGAGAAGCGGACCGAAATGGTCGTGGACCAGCGCCTGGACACCACTTGCCGCATACCAGGTCTCGCCCAGACCCGTGATGCAGCCGTCGGTATGGACCTGGACCCAGATCAGGTCGGGGAACTCGCCGACCCTGATCGTCTCAATCTGCGTGATTTTCACGTGTGATTGGCCCCCTCCTCGGGAAGGAGGCTACTTGGCATTTCGCCTCGCCCGCCTGCGGACCGGCTGTCCAAGACGACGGACTGGCTCGTATGCCGACGTCTTTGGAATTATCGTTCCCTGAAGACGCCACGCGTGCTCCTCGGCGAGAAGCTTCTCCATCTCAGGGGAGCGATGGGCCACCGGCGCCCACGCGTCGATCAGGCTCTCGCCCGGAGTGTCGCTCACCTGGACGATTGCGTCGGGCCGCTCACGGACCGCAGGACGTAGCCTTGTCCCGATCCCCGGCCTTTGCGGGGCGAAGAGGTAACCCTCACGGATATCGAGGTTGGGATCTACGAAGTTCCCGTACCACCCCTTGTGGAAGGACCGAACGTGCTCCATGACCATGGCGTTCGGTGAGGCGATGCAGATCTGGGCGCAGGCAAATATGTTTACCGGACCGGTAGCGTCGTGCGGGGCGACCGGAACCTGGTGGCTGGAGGCCAGCACCGCGATCTTGTACGTCTCGGAAATGCCGCCTGCCCAGATCAGGTCGGGCATCACGACCCGCGCCGCCCCGCTCTCGATGAACAGCCGGTGCTGCCAGCGCGTCAGCAGGCGCTCCGAAATGCACACCGGGGTTTTAGTTGATTCCTGTAGGCGCTGCAGCGCCTCCCAGTTGAGGAGTGGCATCAGGTCTTCCTGCCACATCATCTCGAACGGTTCCATGGCCTGAGCGATGCGAACCGCGACCGGCAGGCACCACTTGCCGTGTCCGTCGTTAGCGATCTGCATGTCCATGCCTACGGCATCGCGGACATCGCGGATGGGCTTCAGAGCCCGGTCGAGGTCCTTCGGCGAAAGGAACTGCCCGTCCGAGGCGAGGGCGAGAGGGATCGTCGGCCCCATCTTCATCGCCGTAATGCCTTCGCCAAGAAGTTCTTTTGCAAGCTCCCCGCATCCTTCGAACGGGGCGCCTGTCGAATAGACAGGGATCCTGGTCCGCACCGCGCCGCCCAGCAACTCGTATACCGGCAGCCCAACGTCCTGGCCCTTGATGTCCCAGAGCGCCATGTCCAGCGCGGAGATTGCCCGCATCTCCGCGCCCCCGTAGCCGGCGTGATCGGAAAGCCGGAACATGTCCGACCAGTGGCGCTCGACATGCCGGGGGTCCCGGCCGATGAGCAATGGCCCGAAGTGGTCATGGATCGCGGCCTGAACCGTGCTCGCCGCATACCAGGTCTCACCCAGGCCGACCAGGCCCCTCCTGTCCGTGTACACCTGGACCCAGATGATCCCGGGGAATTCCTTGACGCGAATCGTTTCGATCTTCGTGATTTTCAAGTTGTGCCGCCCTTAATTTCGTGACGGGCGATTATACGTTGGGAGGCTGCCCGCACAGCGCGATGTACAATCGTCCGCCGGCACAAGTAGCGCCTTGCTTGGATAGGCGCAGACCCGCTCCGGAGTCACGAATTTATGAAAGCTGTCCAGCTAGTCGCGCCCAGGACATTCGAATGGGTCGAGGCCCCCAGGCCAAAGCCCGCGGAAGGCGAATGCCTGGTCAAGATCGAACAGGTCTCAGTCTGCGGGAGCGACATCTACCTGGAATGGGCGCCGGACCTCGGAGAGGAACACTATCCTCTGACGCCCGGCGCGCCCAATCATGAAGTCGCAGGAACGGTCGTCGAGAGCCGCGCCCCGGAAATCAAGGAAGGCCGGCGCGTCATTGTCATCCCGCGCAAGGTAGCGGGAATGGCCGAATTTACGGTCCAGACCCCTGAGCGCATCATTCCCGTCCCCGACTGGGGCGGCCTCGACGAGTGGGTGATGTGCCAGCACTCAGGAACGGTGCTCTATTCAGCGAAGCACTGGGGCAACCCGATCGCAAAGCGGATCGCAGTGCTGGGTCAGGGCGGCATAGGCCTCTCGTTCACGATGATCGCCGAAAAGCAGGGCGCCCTTCAGGTCATTGGCCTCGACCTGCAGGATTACCGGCTGAGGAAGTCGCTCGAACTCGGCGCGACGCACACGATCAATCCCAGACGGGAAAACGCGGCCGAAGCGCTCGCCGAGATCACCAGGGGCGAAGGGGTGGATTTCTTCGTAGACGCATCCGCCGATCCAAACGGACTCGAGACCTGCATTCAGCTCGTCAAGCGCATGGGCACCGTGATCAGCTTCAGCCTGATCCCGCCCGAGAAGGCGACGATCAACCACCGCGTCTGGATGGGCAAGCAGGTGAAAGTGATCCCGACTGTGGTCGCCGCGGGACCGACGCCCGTCCAGGAAATTCGCGAGATCGTTGCACTGCGCGACCGCGGCTGGATCGATCCTGGAAAGCTCAAGACACACAACGTCTCATGGTCGGACGCGGACAGGGCTTACCGGATGTACGCGGACCACGCGGATGACGTTATCAAGGTCGTCATGGCGGTCGATGGCAAGTCCGCGGGCGAGGCAAGCCGTGAGGTGGATGCGGATGGCGAGCCTATCGGCGCCACCGCCCGTACCACCCGTGCCCGATCGAACGGAGTGCGACCCCGCAGGTAGTTTGATTAAAGCCCTCATGTCCCTCGGCTAGCGCATGGCATAATCAGCCCGGTGGTCAGTTCCGCTGAAACTCAACGGCAATCTATCGGGGAGGAGAGGACGATGCCAGTCAAGGTTGGAGACAGGGCGCCCGATTTCAAGCTGCCCGACACCGACAAGGCGATGCGCGGTCCGGCGGACTACCGGGGGAAGAACCTCATCCTGGCGTTCTTTCCCGCCGTGTACTCAGGTGTATGCGACAAGGAGATGTGCGCCTTCCGGGACTCCCTCGC
>JACQUF010000382.1 GCA_016210435.1 Chloroflexota bacterium | reverse complement strand
TGCCGGTCGACCTCCCACACCGTCATGTCCGTCATCGCGTGCGCGGATGTGATCAGCATGCCGTAGCCGGCCAACGAGGCCAGCGGGAATGCCTCGCCCGGGCCTGCGACCCGGACGGTGACCGGCCCGAGCCCGGTGTTCGAGGTCAGCTGCGCCTTGCCCTGGAGAACTGCGTAAACCTTCTCGCCGATCTTTTCTTCCTCGCCCAGGGGCGAGCCTTCCGCGAGACGGCTGACCGTTCCGAGTCCGACCACAGCTTGAATCTGGCCTTCGGTCAGGTTCCTGAAGATGTCCGTGTTCCACAGCTTCGCCGCATCGACTGTTGGGACGGCAAGCGCCTCAACCCGGGTGACCGGGCGTGACACTCGCTCCTCTTCGGCCTCGTGCTCCCTGGCGACTAGGATCTGGAAATCGCCAATCGTGAAAATCGAGGCTGTGAAGAGTACACCGGCGGCGGCGACGGCCGGGACGAAGATCAGAAGACCGCTCAGGGCGAGGAATATCGCGGACCCGGCGGTGATTGCTAGCGCGGCCACCATTACCGAGAGGGGGACCCACAGCCGGCGGTCGATCACCGTATCGGCGATGTCCCCGAATCGCCCGGCGCCGCCTTTGACCGCGATCACGGCGATGAACGGGAAGAGGATGATGCCCAGGATCAACGCCAGGCCCGCGGTCAGGACCACGGTTATGCCGTTCGTCACGAGGGTAATGGCGGTCGCCAGTCCCGCGCCGACGTAACCGAAGAGGGTCAGGAGAGACGTTATCGGCTCTTTCAGTGAGAGCCTTGGAACGCGTCTGGTAGCCATGGTTTACCCCCACCGGCTAGTTACCGGACGATATTTGCGGCGCCTCCTCAAGTCGCGCGGCGTGTCCGATTCGAAAAACGACGCCCTGGCCAAGGTTCACCCATGATAGCACCTGGCTTTGGTGACTTTCCTGTTACTTTGCATCGTGTTGGACCGGCGAACCAGGCGGTTTTCGACGACACAACAGCTGACCACGCAGAATTCCGGCGGGAACGGCCCTGGTTCTGGCGAATCACCCATGCAATCCGTAGCGAGGATCGGGTCGATCCAACGTTGCCTGGCCAGGCGGGACTAAAATCCGCGCCGTGAAGAAGAATGCTCGTACACGGTACGCGGTATCCGGCGATATCGGCGGCACACAGATGCGCGCGGCGCTGGTCGATCAGGACGGGAACATCCTGGCAAAGACCAGCACGCCCACTGAGCCCGCCGAAGGGTTCCCCCGGGCGACCGAGAGGTTCATCGGGATCCTGCGCGATTCGGTGCGCGGGGTCGCCGCATCGGACGTCGTCGCGGTCGGCGTGTCGAGCGCGGGTCCGATCGATCCCGAAACAGGGGTCTATTACAACCCGCCGAACCTCCATGGCTGGGACCGGAAGACCATGCGGCCGGCGCTCGAGCGGGCGTTCGATGTCCCGGTCGTGATCGGGCATGACGCGCGGGTGGCTGCGATCGCCGAGATGCGCTGGGGCGCCGCACGCGGAATGAAGAACGTGATCTATGTGACGGTATCGACCGGTATCGGGGGAGGGATCATCGTTGACGGGCGCCCCGTGGTCGGTGTGAAGGGTCTCGCGGGCGAGGTCGGCCACATCGTGGTCGAACCCGACGGCCCGTCCTGCAATGGCGGCTGCCGGGGCTGCGTCGAGGTGATCGCATCCGGCGAAGGCATGGCGAACGAGGCCCGGAAACGGATCGCCGCGGGTGCCCGAAGCTTGCTGCTGAAACTGAGTGAGGGGGATCCGTCACGAATCAACGGCCGCATGGTGTTTGAAGCTGCGGCGCAGGGCGATCAACTGGCGCTGGACCTCATTCAGCGAGGTATCGGCGCGCTCGGCCAGGTCCTGGGCGGCCTCCTGAATACGTTCTCGCCGGAGATCCTGATCGTAGGTGGCAGCGTGGGGGCCGACGGGTACCGGCCCTACTGGGCCGATCTCGACGCAGCCGTCCGGAAATCCGCCCTGCTCCGATATCGCGAAAAGGCCCCGCTCGCCGTGTCGCACCTGGGAGACGAGGTAAGCCTCCTGGGGGCTGCCGCGATTGCCTTCGCACACGTAGAATCCTGACTAGAGCTTGCCGCGGCCGTTTCCCTCGTGAGGCTCTTCCGGCACGATCCCCAGTACTCCGGGCTGGTCCCCGAAAAGCGGATCGCCCATGTCGAACTCCTCGAGCCCCTCTTGAGCCGCCTCAGCAATCGCGGGGTTCTTGTTTCTGGCCTCGCGGGTGAGTATCCGCCTGGCGGCCGCGCCACCCATCCTGCCCAGGGCGATCAGCGCTGACGCCCGCACCTGGAGGTCGTCATCCTCGAGGGCGCCGACCAGTAATTCGATATCGCCCTCCTCGCCAATCAGCCCGAGCGCGGTAACTGCTTCGTACCGCACGGCCGCGCTCTCGCTCGCCAGCGAAGTCGTTATTTCGGGCAGCCATCGGCGGTTGCCGCTCTTGCCCATCGCGTACAGCGCGCTCTGCTGCAAGGCCCGGTCGCCACTCTGATAGGCCTTCAGGATGAAAGGCTCGGTTAGGTCGAGTGGAAAAACGCCGAAGGCCTCGATCGCGCGGCGCCTGACGTCCCTCGTCTCGTCCTTCCGGTTGAGCGCCATCATGAGCGCGTCCCGTATCCGGTCATAGTCGCGGCGAATCAGTTTGCCCTCACAGGCCGCCAGGGCAAAGCGTGCGAGCCCCATCGCCGCGGCGACCCTCACCTCCTCGGAAGGGTCTTCGACGAGCATCTGGGCCAGCCGCTGCGGCAACCGGCGATCGGAGCTCTCCGAAAGTCCTGTTACTGAGATCGCCCGCACGCCGGCGTCCTTGTTCTTCAGGCCCGCCTGGAATACGGAATCGAACTCGTAAAGAGCGTTGTCCTCGGCGAGCGACGCGAGGCGCTTGAAAATCTGGCGAAGGTATGAAGAGTCCCACGCAGCCCAGATCTCACTGAGCCGCCGGGCATCGTCGTCGGAGACCGCGGACAGCTCCGCGAGCACGTGGTAGGGTACCGGCCTGTCACGGTCCGGCAGCTTTGCCAGAAACTCTTCCAGCCCCATGGGCCAATTGTAGGCTCGCTGTACGATCATTCTGGAGGAGGCACAGTGATCCTCGTCACCGGTGGTGCAGGATTCCTGGGACGGCGCATCCTGGCCGCCCTTCAGAAGCGAGGCCGACCAGTCCGGGTCCTGCTTCGCCGGCGTGAGCAGGCAAGGGTCGTCGAACCGTACGCGCCGGAGATTGCCTACGCCGACACACGGGACGCCGATGCGCTCAATCGCGCCTTCGAAGATGTGCAACAGCTGATTCATCTGGTCGCGATCATCCGGGAGCGCGGGGGCGCAACCTTTCGGGCCGTCAACGTCGAGGGCGCGCGAAACGTCTATTCCGCGGCGGCCGTCACTGGAGTCAGGCGGTCCGTCTTCGTGAGCGTGATAGGGGCCGCCCCTAGAAGCGCGGACCCGTATTTCGCTTCCAGGTGGGGCGGGGAGGAGGCGGCACGGGCGAGCGGCGTGCCAACTACGGTCCTCCGGTTCTCCTCTCTTTTCGGCGAGGGAGACGAATTCTTCAACGTGATCGCCGCGCTCGTCCGCCTCGGACCCGTCGTTCCTATCCCGGGCTCAGGCAAGTCGAAATTCCAACCATTCGATGTACGAGATGCCGCGGAGGCCTGCGTACGCGCGCTCGACGACCCCTCACTGGCGGGCCGAACGATCGAGGCCGGCGGTCCTGATATCTACGCTTACCGCGATATCGTCGACGTCGTCGTACAGGCCATGGGCAAGCGGCGGCTCAAGGTTTCGGTCCCGATGTTCCTGATGACGCCAACAGTCGCGGCGATGTCGCTCGCGATGAGGTCACCTCCGGTGACGACCGGCATGCTGCGCGCCCTGCGCATGAACAACGCCGCAAAACCGGGCGTAGTCGAGAGGGAATTTCACTTCAAGCCCCGCCCGCTGCGTGGCAATATTGACTACGTTCACAAGGTGACTTACCTGGATGCCCTGCGGATCATGCTCGGAAGCATGCCTCGGCACATCCGGAACCATTGAGATGCACGCCCTGACGCCCCTCTCTACGGGCGTGATTCCGTATTCAATTCTTACCTTTCAGGAGCATCCGAACGGTTACCTACCAGTCCGCCGTCGAACGTCTGCTCACCCTGGCTGACTTCGAACGCAAGGCGCGCGCGAACGAGCCACCCGACTTCCATGTGAGGCGCATGGAAACCCTGCTCTCGCTCATGGGCGACCCACATCTCGCGGTACCGACGGTTCACGTGGCCGGCACGAAGGGCAAGGGCAGCACATGCGCCATGATTGCCGCCGCGCTGGCCGCGCACGGGGTGAAGACGGGCCTCTACACGTCACCGCACCTTCACACATTCCGGGAACGGATCCAGGTCGACGGCCAGTTGATCGCCGAAGACCAGTTCGCAGGCCTCATCCAGGACCTGTGGCGGCACGTCGAGACCGTCGCCAGTTACGGCGACCGCGGGACCGTCACGGTATTTGAGCTCCTCACCGCCATGGCGTTCGAGCACTTCCGCGGCTCCGGCGCCGGCTTTCAGGTGATCGAGGTCGGTCTCGGTGGACGGCTTGACGCGACGAACCTTGTCCGGCCCCAGCTTGCCGTCATCACCCCGGTAGGGCTGGATCATGTCGCGATCCTCGGGGACACGATCCCCGCGATCGCGGCTGAAAAGGCCGGGATCATCAAGCCAGGCGCACCAGTTGTATTCGGTCGCCAAGTCCCCGAAGGCAGGGCAGTAATAGTCGGGACCGCCCGAAGGCTCGGAGTCGATGCGATTGACGCGCTCGAAGCTACCGCGCTGGAAGGGGACCCGGAGGTTGTCGGTGACCGCCAGCGGTTCAGCGTGCGGACGGCCTTCGCGCGCTACGAGGTAGACCTCCCGCTGCTTGGGCCCCACCAGGCCGACAACGCTCGCACGGCGATCGCGTCTCTCGAAATGCTCAACGGGCATGGAGTTGGGCTCCGTCCGATAGCCGTCGAACTGGGCCTTGCTTCCACCCGGTGGCCGGGCCGCTTCCAGATCCTTGCAGGCACGAATCCGCTGGTGGTCGTCGACGGCGCGCACAACGCGGATTCGGCTGAGGCGCTGCTTGCGACGTTCCTGAGCAGGTTTCCGCAGCGCGGCAAGGTATTGCTGGTCTACGGCGCGACCCGGGGCCATGAACCTGTCGAGACGGCCAGGAAACTCGAATCATTGAAGCCGCTTGTCGTAGCCACACGGACCAGGCATCCGAAGGCGATCGATCCTGTCGAACTGGCCGGCGCCCTGAGATCGGCAGGCCTGGACGTGACGGCGGTTGCGCCTAATACCGAGGCGGCATTGATGGCGGCCCAGGCGATGGCCGAGGGAGCAGACATAATCCTGGCCGCGGGTTCCTTGTTCGTCGCCGCGGAAGTGATCGAGAAGGTGCGAGGCATCAGACCGGAGCTGTATTCGACGCTCAAGGGTGACATGATGCCGACCATCACGGCGCCTGGAGTGTAAGCTCGTAAGGGGCATCGGTGAGACGGACAGGATGGAGGCACGACGAGGGGTTGCCAGCTTCCAACTCGAAAACACGCGTGGTCGTTACGGGCCTCGGCGCGCTTACGCCGCTGGGCAATAGCGTTGCTGAGTTCTGGGATGGCCTCAAAGCCGGCAAGTCTGGCATCGCACCGTTGACCATCGTCGACACGACGGATTACCCGACCAAGATAGGCGGCGAGGTCCGCGGCTACGATCCGACCCTTTATGTCGACCGCAAAGAGGCCAGGCGCATGGCGCGGTTCTCGTACCTCGCCGTTGGCGCCGCGGCGCAGGCGCTTGCCGACTCCAAACTCGACATGGCTGCCGAAGATCGCAGCCGCGTCGCGGTTCTGCTGGGGACCGGCATCGGCGGCTTCCCGGAGACCGAAGACCAGTCCCGGACTCTGGTTGCGAAGGGCGGGATGCGCATAAGCCCGTTCTTCATTCCGATGATCCTGCCGAACATGGCTGCGGCGAACGTCTCGCGGGTCTTCGGCGCAACCGGTTTCACAAACACGACGATTACGGCATGTGCGGCCGGAACGCAGGCGATTGGAGAGGCCGTCCAGGTCATCCGCCGGGGCGTCGCGGACGTCGTCATAGCCGGTGGCACGGAGGCAGGTATCTGCCAGCTTGGGCTGGGGGGGTTCTGCACGATCCAGGCACTTACTCGGCGTAACGACGACCCGGAGCACGCAAGCAGGCCCTTCGACGCTAAACGGGACGGCTTTGCACCGTCCGAAGGCGCCGCGGTCCTGATTCTCGAAAGCGAAGAGCACGCGAGGGCCCGTGGAGCACGCATCTACGGCGAAGTCATCGGATACGGAGCGTCTTCCGATGCGTTCCATCTGGTCCAGCCGCCTGAGGACGGGTCCGGCGCGGCGCGAGCCATGAAATGGGCGATCGAGGACGCTGGGCTGACCCCGGGCGACATCGATTACATCAACGCCCACGGCACCTCGACGCCGCTCAACGATGCCGCCGAGACGAAGGCGATCAAGCTGGTGTTCGGCGAGCACGCCAGGGGTGTCCCGATCAGCTCGACGAAGTCGATGATCGGGCACTCGCTCGGG
>JACQUF010000388.1 GCA_016210435.1 Chloroflexota bacterium | reverse complement strand
CTGGAGCAGGCCGAGCTGTTGTGCAGGGACTGGGTCGCCTGAAACGGTCGGGTCAGGAGAGGCTGAGAATGGGCAGCAACTACGATCCCAACATTCACCATCGAAGGTCCATTCGCCTTACGGATTACGATTATTCCCAGGCCGGAGGATATTTCGTCACCATCTGTGCCGAGGGCAAGGAATGCGCGTTCGGAGAGATCATCGAGGGCGAGATGCACATGAGCGATGCCGGTCGGATCGTCCTGGCAGCCTGGGATGAACTGCCAACCCGCTTCCCCGGCCTCGAACTCGACGCGTACATAATCATGCCCAACCACATCCACGGCATCATCGTCCTGACAGGAGCCCGGCCGCCGGATTCCACGCCCGAGCCCCGCGCCGCAGAGACAGACAACGTAGGTGCGCAATCCCATTGCGCCCGCCAACCGGAAATATGCCACACCCCTGCCCGGGATAGTAGGGGCGCGATTCATCGCGCCCGCCAGCCGGTTGTGGATCACCAACCGCCACGGAAGCAGGCGCCCCCTGCCCTTACGAGTTACCGGCATGCCCACACAGATTGCCCGCCCGCGTTGGGTGAGATCGTGAGGACGTTCAAGGCCGTGACCGCCCGGCGTGTCCGCGTATTGGGCATCCCGGGATTTGCGTGGCAACGGAATTATTACGAGCACATCATCCGCGACGAACACGAATTGCAGCAGATTCGCGAATACATCGCGGGCAACCCGGGACGATGGTCAGAGGACGAAAACAACCCAGCGAGGGTAAAGAACGCACCGAAACCGCGATAGGACCACGGCCCGGACGGTATAGAATGCGTCTTCCCCGGCGGTTAGTGGTTCATAACCGGTTGGCGGGCGCGATGAATCGCGCCCCTACGATCCACCGCGATCGGGTAGAGCAACGTATGGGATAGTCATCGGGCCCTCGGGGAGCACGCAGATCCTCGCATCGTGCCCGTACCGATAGAGCAGCTCCTCTACCGTCCCCTCGATCGACGCGCACGGCTGCAGCATCGCCTCCCTTACGACCTCGTCGTCCAGGTACGCGCTCTTTACGTACACTTGTGCCTTTAGCTGCACCTGCGCCTGGATCTGCGCCTGCCACTGGTCCTGCCTAACCTTGGGAAACGCTCGGATCACCTCCAGCATCTGCCCGGGACTCGACGCCATCCGCAGCAGGCTCCTGTACTCCCCATGGTCGGGCACCCCGTCCCAGCACTCGGCGGCGACGATGATGCTCCCGCCAGGCCTCACGACCTGGGCCGCGGCGGACATCCCCTTCACCGCCTGGTACAGGTTCAGGTCGAGCGGATAGCCGGAGTTGCTGGTTATTACGATGTCGAAAGGCTCTCGCACGGGCGCCAGGGCCGTCTCGCGGACGAAGCGGGTACCATCCCCGTGCGCCAGCTCGAGGTCCCCGGCGAACACCCCGGTGATCTGCTTGTCCCTGTTCAGGGTTACGTTCAGGAGAAAAGCCGGTGAGGTCAAGAGAGCTCCGGCGAGCATCTCCTCCCAGACGGGGTTGCCCCTCGTGCTCCCCCAACATGCCCGCGAGTTCGCGAGCATCTCGTAGCGATGGTTCGCCAGCACCGCTTCCTGGTTCGCCACCCCCGGCAGCACTGCCTTCGGACCACCGGAGAATCCCGCGAAGAAGTGCGGCTCGATAAAGCCTGTCAGGATCTTCACCCTGGCCCGCATGTAGTCCGCGTTCACCGACAGCCTGTTCCCGCCCGGCGTCTTACCCACGTGCGCCAGACCCTTCTCGTCGAACGCGTCATGCTGGACCACCCGATAGCTCCCCCAGACGTCTCGCCCCAGCATCTCCGCCAGTTCCTCTCCAGTGTTAGGCCGATGCGTGCCCAGGGCGTTGACCAGGACGATCTGCTCGCGCGGCACGTGCGAGAGTTCCTCGAGCAGCACCGGCAACATGCGGTCACGCGGCTGGGGGCGGGTGATGTCGCTGAAGATGATGGCAACGGTGTCATCGGATCCGACGAGCTCGCCCAGAGGCGGCGCACCGATGGGAGATCGCAGGGCACGTCTTATTTCCCCGGCCTCGTCTACGAGCCCCGGCACGTGCCCTGGCTCCACTACCGTGACGTTCCGGTCGGGGAGCTCAACCCACAGACCATCTTTGCCGTAAGCGAGTTTGACCCTCATCTCAGATCAGATCCATAGCCTGTACCGCAGCAGCCGCGATTGGTGGACCACAACCGGTTGGCGGGCGCGATGAATCGCGCCCCTACGGCTTACGGTCTTGCACCTATGTGTTCGGGTTACCACCGCCGGTTGAGCCGGGCGCGATGAATCGCGCCCCTACGACTTACGGTCCTGCTCCTCGAGGAGGAGTTCGGCCGTCCACATCGCTGCTTTGCCGGCTACGGCTGGGCACTTGTCGGTGTGTCCACCTGCCAGCTCGAAGGCCTTGTAGTCGTTTCGATCCCACATGTCAAACGATCTCCCAAGCAGCTTCGTTTGGATATCCTGACAAATCGGGCTGCCGAACTCGGCCACGAACTGGTCCAAAAGCCGCTTCGACAGCTTGTAGGAAGCGGAAAAACCCCCGCGCGCGAAGCTCTGGCGATCCCGACCGTACTTGGAACTGATCGCCAGCATGGCGCCCGTCAACGCGCCGCAGGTGCCTTTTGTCGAAAGCGCGGCGCCTCCGGCCAGCCCGTGGGCGGCTTTGAAAACCTCGTCGTCGACAGCGCCGAAAACCTCCTGCATCGCGGCGAGCACGCACTGGGGGCAATTCCCGTGCCTCTGTTCGTACTCGTAAGCCAGCGAATAGGCCTTGTCGATCATCTCCGTCTTGCTGACCGGATCATTCCGGACCGATTTCTCAGAACCGGGAGCGTCCACAGATATCCCTCCTCTGTTTGTTGTGTGGCCGAGGCTGACTCGGCGTGTTGCGGCCTGACAGGCGCTCCAGGCGCCTGGTTCCGAATTGTACTCTCCTTGCTTGGAACAGGCAAGATG
>JACQUF010000377.1 GCA_016210435.1 Chloroflexota bacterium | reverse complement strand
GCATCATCTACGGTCGATTTGGCTACGGAGTGGGCACCTACTCCGAGCGATGGTCGATCGATCGCAGCCGGGCCGGGCTGGAACGTCCGGGCGCCAACTCCGGGCGGGTACGGGCGATCGACTCCGAGCACGCCGGCAAGCTGCTCCCGCCTGTACTGGAGCGTGTGGTGGGCCAGCGGCCAGGAATGATCCGGCGAACCGAATCGATGTGGGAGCTTCGGCTTTCAGACCCGGAGCACTGGCGGTTTGGCGCCACGCCCTACTTCTACGCAGTCCACGAAACCGCGGGCACGGTCGACGGCTACGTGATGTACCGGATCCGCCGGGACTGGAAGGACGGGTTCCCGCAGTCCGCGGTGGCGGATATCGAACTGATTGGCGCTAACAGCGACGTCGAGGCGGCTCTCTGGAACCTCTGCTTCAACATCGACCTTACCGAATCGATCGAGGCCTGGAACCGTCCTGTGGACGACCCTATCTGGTGGCGGCTGGCAGATCCCCGCAGGCTCCGCAGGACCCCTAGAGATGGGCTCTGGATCAGGATCGTGGACGTCCCCAAGGTTTTGTCCCAGCGCCGCTACATGACCGAAGGGAAGCTCACCCTCGAGGTGGACGACGAGTTTGGAGGATGGGCTGCGGGCCGGTTTTCCGTCGAGGGTGGGGCGGACGGCGCATCATGCAAGCCGACGGCGTCCGAACCCGATCTATCGCTTGACGCTCCGGCGCTGGCGTCCCTGTACATGGGCGGGGCCAACGTCTACTCCCTGGCGGCGGCGGGCAGGATCAGGGAACATCGGACCGGCGCGCTGCAACGAGCAGCCTTCATGTTCGGCTGGCCGCTCGCCCCCTGGTGTATTCAGGACTTCTGAAGAATTTCTTGAAGAACCCCGGCGATCATGGGCGGAGGCGCGGTCGCCCATGCGTTCATTTGAGGGGTTTCAGATGCGGATCAGCAAGCGGTGGCTCGTGGGTTCCCTTGTTGGCGTCGCGGCGGTCGGCTCTATCGCGGTGGGCGTGGCAGTCGCCGCGCCCTTCGGCCAGGAAGGCGGCGACAAACCTTCCGAGAAGCCACGAGATAGAGTCCTGGAGCGCGCCGCGGAAATCCTCGGCGTCGAGCCGGACGCGCTCGAGAACGCGTTCAAGCAGGCAAACGAGGATATCCGCAAGGAACGCCGGGACGAAGTTCTTGCGAAACTTGTTACGGATGGCGTGATCACGAAGGAAGATTCGGACAAGATAAAGACGTGGCTGGATGCCAGGCCGGATGCCTGGGAGAAGGCCCGCCCGCACCTGGAGGGCCCACATGCGCTGAGACCCCACGGAGAGGCACCTCACGGCTTGCGGCCACACGCGCGCCCGTTCCATCCGCCCAAGCTTCCAGAAATGCCAAAGCTACCCGAAATCAAGCCGTTCACTTCTCCAGGTGACGTTTTCGACGACCTCGTCGAGCAGGGGATCATCACCGAAGAGAAGGCAAAGGAGCTCAAGGAGTTCTTCCGTTCGCTGCCCGGGCAGCCCGGCGATGTATTTGAACTCCCGAAGCACTTCGGTCCGGGCCCGCACCTCGCCCCCTTCCGTCCGTCCCCCTTCCCCGGTGGGCCCGGCTTCTTCCACAAGTGCGAATGCACGTCGGGGCACTGCGACTGCACGTCCGGACAGATGTTCCCGCACACCCCTCCGGTGCAGCCCCCTTCGCAGCCCGAGCCGTCTCTGCCAGGGGCCTAGTGACCGCTTTGACTACGACAGCCGCCGATAATCGGAGCACGATCCTGGTGGTCGAGGATGACCGCCACACCGCCGAGATCGTGCGTCTCTACCTCGAACGAGAAGGTCACAGCGTGGTTGTCGCCAGCGACGGCCAGCTCGGACTGCGCCTCGCAAAAGAGAAGAAACCCGCGCTGATCGTCCTTGATCTGATGCTTCCGGGCATGGACGGGCTGGAGGTATGCCGCAGCCTGCGTGCCGAGGCGAACGACGTACCGGTGATCATGCTGACCGCACGGGTCGAAGAGCACGACAAGCTGGCCGGACTGGACCTCGGAGCGGACGACTACGTGACCAAACCCTTCAGCCCGAGGGAACTCGCAGCGCGCGTCCGGGCTGTCATGCGACGCACCGGCAAGGAAGGCGCGGTCAACGGCGACCAGGTCCTGGCCCGGGGGGAGTTGAAAATCGATCTCGGCAGCCG
>JACQUF010000376.1 GCA_016210435.1 Chloroflexota bacterium | reverse complement strand
TGGAATGGGCATAGCTGCGCAACTCAGCGGCAGGCTCTCGGACCGCTACGGGTTCAGGCGCTTCACGCTTTTCGGATTCATGGTCCTGATCGCGACATCGCTGACCTTTGGATTCATCGATGGCGGGACGCCGATCGCAGTGATCATGCCGGTCCTCTTCTTGAACGGGATCGGAATGGGCCTCTGGTCGACGCCGAATATGAGCGCAACCATGGGTTCGGTCCCGCGGTCTCAATACGGTTCCGTAGCCGCGTTCGTGAACCTCACGCGCAACGTGGGCAACGTGACGGGCCAGGCAATCGTGGCGGCGATCGTCACGGGCGTAATGGTCGCCCGCGGGTTCGACATACAGCTGAGCGCGATTACCACGACCCCGGGCGCCAGCGACGCCTTCTTGGCCGGCTGGCGATCGGCCTATGTCGCGGTAGTCGCGTTCGCGGTGCTCGCGTTCGTTGCCGCAGCGCTCACGAAAGAGCGGAAACCGGCGGTCGAACTGGCGCCCGTGCCCGGTGGCGCCGGTGCTCCATCGAAGCCCGGCGCGCTTCGGGAGGCTCAGGACACGGCGTCCCGAGGAGACGAGTGACGCCCGGTCTCAGTCGATGAACGAAGAAGCGCGCCCGAAAGTCGAGGTGAGGGGCGCGCGCAGGGCGCCATGCGGCGCAATCGAGTAGTCGAGCCATTCCTTTCCCGGCCTGTGGAACACGTCGCCGTCGGTCTTGTGCAATACAAACCAAAAGCGTCAAGAAGTTGTGAAAGGGCTACCGGGTCAAGAATTTCATGCAGACGGGCGAAGGCACGTCCGCGATGTCTCCAGTTGCCGTAAGCCTGCCAGTCTGCTGATCGATCTTGAAGGTATGGATGGTGTCACTGTTCTGGTTTTCCGCGAACAGCCAGGTTCCAGACGGGTCGATCGCAAAGTTCCTCGGCGTCTTGCCCCGTGTCGGTTCGTGCCCAACATACGTGAGTTTCCCGGTTGACCCGTCGATCACGTAGATCACGATGCTGTCATGGCCGCGATTCGATCCGTACACGAACTTGCCCGACGGTGCGACGTGGATGTCGGCAGTCGTGTTTTCGCCGGTCCATCCCAGGGGAAGCGACGGCATGGTCTCAATCTCTTTCAGGGTCCCCTTGGCGCCGTCGTACTCGAACGCCGTGATGGTATTTCCGATCTCGTTGATGAGATACATGTAGCGTCCGTTCGGGTGAAAGTCGATATGGCGAGGGCCCGCGCCGGGAGCGACCGAAATCGAAGGGGGGTGGTTCGCAGTGAGTTTTCCAGCCGTGAGGTCCAGGCGATAGACCATGACCTTGTCCATTCCAAGGTCAGCGACCATCACGAACTTCCCTGAGGGGTCTGGCACGATGCAATGCGCATGCGGCCCCTGCTGTCGCTGCTTGTTCACGCTCGATCCCTGGTGCTGCACCGATGAGCTCGCTTCGCCGAGCCTGCCATCGTTGCCGATCGGAAAGGCCCCGATCGACCCCGACTGGTAATTGGCAACCAGCGCGAACTTACCGCTCTTTTCGACGCTGACATAGCAGGGACCCGTCCCCTGGGAGGGCCGGTGATTGAGGACGGACAGCTTCCCCGACGGAGGGTCTATCACGTAAGCGTAAATTGAGCCAGCTCGACGCCCATCTTGCTCCTGGACTTCGCTTACCGAATAGAGGAAGCGGCCGTTTGGATGCAACGCGAGGTAGGAAGGGTCGCTGATACCTGTGGTGAAACCGACCTCTGAAAGCCGGCCGGTCGATTCGTCGACCCGGTGGACATAGATCCCCTGGCTCTTGCCAGTCCGTGTATACGTCCCGATGTAGACGAGCATGGCCCTGCTCCCATCTCGCTATTGAATTTGAGGGCAGTTTATCCCCTGGATGTTCAATGCGGCATCACCATCGCTCGGGTCTTTCTACGTGCGTCTCACTTCTGAAGCGGGGCCACGCTGAAGACCACGTGAAAGGGCTTGCAATAGATGACGACCGAGCCAAAACGGCCGGTGCCGGCATCCTCCGGTATCGGGTAGTTCTGGTTTCCGATGTTGCCCTTCAGGCTGCCGAGATCAACGTAACCCGCAACTTTGACGTCTTCGCGGTCTGAAATGTCAGGGCTCGGGCTCAGAATTACGTGCAGGTCGGGGCCATTCGTCACCCGAAAGTCCTCGAGTCGCAGCACATGCGAGCCGTCAGGAAGCCGGTAGATCGTGGCTTTGCCCGAGCCTTTGTGGAAGCTATCGGCGTCGCGGAACTGTCCCGTTGAAACGGCGGATGCCGCGGCCATCTCGTCGGGCATTAGTTCCATCTGGCTGACTGCGGTGGCGGCGGCATCCGCCATCAGCTTGTCGACTTCAGAGGCCGACATTTTCGATGGCAAACGCCGCTCGCCCGCGAACACGAATTCCTCTTCGACCGTCCTGTTGATGAAAAGCGGCGATCCCAGCCACCAGGCAATCGCCAGGGCGGGGATGGCAAGGACGACGGCGGCCGCTATCAGGATCCTTCTAAGCCGGGTCGCAAAGAGCCACCGCATTGCCCCTCCCCTCGGTTCCCGATTCTCGCCGGCCGACCGCTAGTGACTACGAACTCAGTGAGCCGCAGGATTCGATCGCATTACGTCCCTGTCGGACCGAAACGCTCAGTGCGCACGACGTCAGGAGGTACGCCCGATTCGACCAGCAATGATGCCGCGGTTTCGACAAACCCTTCCGAGCCGCACACGTATGCATGGGCCGGCGTCCCGATCCCCCCGACCGCCGTGCCAATAATCTCGGGATCGATACGCCGGGCCGGTCCCTTCCATCCCGGCGGTTGCTGGCGTGTCAACGTGAGCAGGAAATGGAACGACCGGTCGTTCATCGCGTACTCGACGAGCTCGTCCCGGTAGATGACTTCGTCCCATGAGCGGGCGCTGTACAGGAGCGAAGCCGGCACGTTGGAACCAGTGCGACGGCGATGGCGAAGCATCGACATCAGCGGGACGATGCCCGAGCCACCCCCGACGAGCAGGAGCGGGCCTCCCACCGCCGATGTCCAGGTGAAGGGCCCGCCGATGGGTCCCCGAAGCTCCACAGAATCCCCTGGCGCGACGATGTCGTGAAAGTAGGGCGAGACTTCGCCCCCGGGCATGAGTTCGACGGTGAGTTCGACCGTTCCGGTGTCTTCAGGGGGAGAGGCCGCGGAATAGCTGCGCTGGGCCTGATACCCATCGGGCGCGGTCAGCCGAACGTCGAAGTGCTGGCCCGGCCTGAATGGCTGCCAGTCCGGCAGCCGGAAGGTGAATGACTTGACGCGGGGTGTCTCGACCTTGACCTTCTCGACGACCGCGGTCTGCCAGGCGAGCCTGGCCGGCGCAACCATCTAGTCGCCCCAGTACCGCTCCTCTTTCCAGGGGTCGCCGCGCATGTGGTAGCCGGCTTGCTCCCAGAAGCCAGGGGCGTCCCGGTCGATGAGCCGGAGCCCGCGCAACCATTTCGCGCTTTTCCAGAAGTAGAGGTGAGGGACCAGCAGGCGGGTGGGCCCGCCGTGCTGCGGATCGAGCGGTTTCCCCTCGAATTCGTGGGCGAGGTACGCCTTTCCGCCGCGGATGTCGCCCATCGAAAGGTTCGTCGTGTACCCGCCGTAGCTGTAGGCCATCACAAACCGTTCTGGCGGAGCGATCCCGCCCGCCTCGAAGAAGGTGTCGATCGACACGCCGCGCCACTTGCTGTCGAGCTTGCTCCACTTGGTGACGCAATGAATATCGGTCGTGATATCGACATGCGGCAGGGCGAGCATCTGCTCCCACGTCCAGGTTGAGAGCTCCTGGTTGCCTCGGGAGATCGAGAAGCGCCACTCGTTGAGCGGGATATGCGGCGTCACGCCGGCGCTGAGGACCGGGAAACCCTGCTCCCAGTATTGCCCCGGCGGCAGCGGGCGAGGCGGTTGAAGCCGCCTGGCGCCAAAGAATCCGCGAGTGATCACGATCCCCTCCCACACATCGATTCGGTCACAGAAACGACATCGGAATTGTAGACGGCGTCGACGCCTCGCCCTCGAACGACTCATCAACCGATCCCGCGTCCCGTCGGCTCGGACGCTCCCGGCTCTCGTCGCGCCAATTGGCGTCAAGCGTCTCGACGGGACAAGTGGAGCAAGCTCGACAGCAAGTGGCGCGGCGTGTCGATCGACACCTTCTTCGAGGAGGCGAGTCCGATCCCTTCTCCCGGTCCCCAGGGAGAAGGTGGTCGCAGACCGGATGAGGGTCCGGGACATCGGTGAGGGTGCGGTAG
>JACQUF010000375.1 GCA_016210435.1 Chloroflexota bacterium | reverse complement strand
CGACGGAGACGTTCGTCGTCTTTCTCGGCGCGATCGCCGGGATTTCGCTCCTGGTGGGCGGCATCGGGATCATGAACATCATGCTGGTGTCGGTGACGGAGCGGACACGCGAAATTGGCATTCGCAAAGCGATGGGCGCGAAACGGCGGGACCTCCTGGCCCAGTTCCTCGCCGAAGCTTCCCTGCTGAGCCTGGGCGGCGGAGCGGTCGGCGTCCTGCTCGGCGCGTTGCTCTCGATCGTGTTGAACGGCCGAAGCGTGGGCAACCAGACGTTCACGACCTCGTTTAGCGGCGATGTGGCCGTCCTGGCGATTGCGGTCTCGGTCGCGATCGGCCTGTTCTTCGGCATTTACCCCGCCGCGCGGGCCGCGCGGCTCCACCCGATCGAAGCGCTGCGATACGAATAGGCTCTCCTCATGGCGATTCGCAGGTTTGGACTGATATCGCTGGCGATTTCGCTCGTGCTCGCCTTGATCGGATGCGGTACCACGCCCAGGGAATCCGCCGAGATTGACACCAGGGCGGCCCAGGCGCAGCCCGCGGCAACCGCCACGCGCGCCGCTGCAGGGGCGACCACGACCGGACCGCAGGCTGCGGGGCGCCCTGGAATCGGCGCGTTTCCGGGCGCCGACCCCGCCAACCTGCTGACAGGCACGATCGCGTCCGTGTCCGGCGACTCAGTCACGGTAAACACCCAACGCGGTCCGCTCCGGGTCGCAGTCGACGACCAGACGCGAATCACTCGAACGTCAGGAGGCTCGGTTGCGGACGTTCAGGCCGGCGTCAATGTCCTGGCCGCCGGAAGGCGGTCTGACGACGGGACTCTAACCGCATCGTCGATCACGCTTTCGGACGACCCGTTCGAAATGAACGTCCGCCGCATCACGTCCGAACAGGCGGCCTCCATTCGCCAGCGGGCGCAGTCAGGTGACCTTCCTCGGGAGGACTTCGGCCGGCAGGCGGGGATCGGGTTCGGCGGAGGCCTGACAGCAGGCAGGGTGGCCTCGGTCGAATCGGACTCCATGATGGTCGAAGGCCAGTCAGGCCAGGTGAAGGTCGCGATTACGTCCGAGACCCGAATTCAACGAATCGAATCGCTCTCCATTGCGGACTTGAACCCGGGCTTGAACGTCAGCGTCGCTGCGGAACGCGGCGCGGACGGCGTCGTCAGGGCAACGTTTATTTCGGTTGGCTCGGATCTCCAGCCAGCCGGGTTCTTTGCCCCCGGCGCCGCCGGGCGCCTGCGTCAGCCGTAACCCCTTCGCCCCGCCAGGGGAGAGGGTGGCGAAGCCGGTGAGGGATCGCCAGGGTCCTGGTAAGCGCGTAGGATCGAGATACCCCTCCCAGCTCAGACCCGGGCCAGGGCCCCTTGCGAAGCCGCGATTGTGGCGTCGATATCCGCGTCCGAGTGGGCCAATGAAACGAACCACGCCTCGTACTGTGAAGGCGGGGCGTAGATGCCCTCCCCGATCAGTGCGTGGAAGAATCTGGCAAACGCCTTCGTATCTGACCTGGCTGCGGAATCCCAGTCCGTAACCGGTCCGGGCGTGAAGAAGACGGTCAGGAGCGACCCTGCGCGATTGATGGTCGCCGGTACCTCGACTCCGGCGAATGCCTTTTGCAGACCGGCCTCCAGCCGCGCCCCCTTCGCGTCGAGCTGCCGGTAAGCGTCGGGCTTCTTCAGCTGGCGCAAGGTGGCGAGCCCTGCCGCCATCGCCACCGGGTTTCCCGATAGCGTTCCCGCCTGGTACATGGGTCCGAGCGGCGCAACTTTCTGCATGATGTGCGCCCGCCCGCCATAGGCGCCGACAGGCAGTCCGCCCCCGACGATCTTCCCAAGCGTCGTGATATCGGGTTCGATATCGTAAACCCCCTGGGCGCCGCTCCAGCCTAACCTGAATCCTGTAATCACCTCATCGAAGACCAGGAGCGCGCCGTCGCGACTGGTGATGTCTCGGAGACCCTGCAGATAGCCAGGAGCTGGCAAGACCACGCCCATGTTCCCGGCCACTGGCTCGACGATGACCCCCGCGATCTGCCCTCGGTTTGCATCGAACAGACGCTCTACGGCTTCGAGGTTGTTGTACGGGGCCACCAGGGTATCGGACGCGTAAGCAGGATGGATTCCTGCGCTCGTAGGTACGCCATGCGCAGCGGCGCCCGACCCCGCCTTCACGAGCAGTGCGTCCTCGTGCCCGTGGTATGCGCCTTCAAACTTGACGATCTTGTTCCGCCCGGTGAACGCGCGGGCAAGCCGCAACGCGCTCATCGTCGCTTCCGTGCCCGAGTTGACGAACCGGACCATCTCTATCGAAGGAAGCGCGCTCGTGACCAGCTCGGCCATCTCGACTTCGGCTTCGGTCGGCGCGCCGTAACTCGTCCCCCGGCGTGCGGCCTCCTGGACCGCTTTCACGACCGCGGGATCTGCGTGGCCCAGGATCAGCGGTCCCCACGAGCAAACGTAATCGATGAAGCGCTTCCCATCTGCGTCCCAGACCTGTGCGCCTTCCCCACGGGCGAAAAACAGGGGCTCGCCACCGACGCTACCCCACGAACGGGCAGGACTGTTTACGCCGCCGGGGATCTTGTTACGGGCACGGGCATAGAGGGCGGAGGATCGAGAGCTCATGAGCGCAAAGCTACTCTGCTCAGACCCGCCAGAGGCGGGCTATCGGTCTTCGGGTGCAACTTTGTCCGGGCCGCCTTCGAGGTCGAAAATGCGGGCCACGGTCGAAGCGATCTCGCGATCGCCGCTTCCCCGGATGAGCTCTATCGGATCCGCGAGCAGGCGGTTCACGAGCGCCCTGGTCAACGCGTCCAGGGCCTCCATTTCTTCAGGCGTCAGATTTCGCAGCTTGCGCAGCGCCCGCTGGAGTTCACGCTTTCGCATGGCCTCAGCGCGCTCGCCCAGGGCCCTGATCACCGGTTCGGCGTCCATCCCGACCAGGCTCTCCTTGAACCGGTGGACTTCTCGGGCCAGGAAATGGTCGGCTGACGCGGCGGCCACCTGCCGGACTGCGCGGTGCTCATCGGCGATCGCCTGCAGGTCCGCGAGACCGTAGACGCTGACACCCGGAATCGAGCGTACCGCCGGCTCGACGTCTGCCGGCATGGCGAGATCTAGAAGGAAGAGCGGCCGCTCCGGCCGCCCTTTCATGGCGTTCAGGACCATGGCCTCAGTCACTACTGCAACCGGCGAAGCCGTGCAGCTGATTACAACATCGGCGCTCTCAATTGCCTTCCCGAGAGCCGTGAACGGTATGGCGACCCCGCCCATCTCGCGTGAGGCCTCTTCTGCCCGCGCCGGACGCCTGGACGTGATCGTGAGCGAACGAATGCCGTGGTGCCTGAGCGTTTTCGCCGCTAGCTTGCCGGTCTCGCCCGCGCCGACAAGCAGGACGTCCCTGGATGCGAGGCCGCCTGTCGCGCGCTCGATCAGCTGAACACCTATCGATGAAATGGAGAGCCGGTTTCGGTCGAGTCCCGTATCGTTCCGGGCCCTGCGCGCAACGCGAAGCGCGTAGTGGAAGGCACGTGACAGGCCGGGCGATACCGTCCCTGCCTCCCCAGCGTACCTGAGGGCAGTCGCCACCTGACCGGTGATTTCCGCCTCGCCAAGCACCATGGACTCAAGGCCAGTCGCGACCCTAAACAGGTGCCGGAGCGCGTCATCACCCGAGTAGTTGTAGATGTAACGGGAGATATCGTCGGGGGCCGTTCCGTCCCGGGAGTCCAGGACCCTCAAAAACCCGAGGGTCCGGGCGGCAAGCGTGGCAGCTTCGGCGCCCTGGGTATAGATCTCGGTTCGGTTGCAGGTCGAGAGCACCACGCCCTCGCCGACGATGCGCCCTAGCCGCCCAAGGATGCCGTTCAGCGCTTCGTTGCCAACGGCGACGCGCGCCAGCCGTTCCACCGAGGCCGTGCGATGACTTATGCCTGCGACGAAGTAGAGCAAGCTCGCTTCCTGCACCCGTGCGATCTGGACTCACAGCGGGGTTCGTGAAATCAGTCCGAGATAAGGTCAGATGCCTCCGTTAAAGTAGCACAGCGTGATTCCCTTCACAAATGAACCGGCGGAATGCCCAGCAACAAAGCTCGCGCGTGATACGATCCGCGACTGAACCGATCGCAATTTCCCGCGGGAGACGATCCGTTGGCGCAGGCCATCGAACCACCTGAAAAGCGCGGCTACACGCACCCCGAGTTCTTCGTGACCACGGACTGGCTGGGGGCCCACCTCGAAGATCCCGGGGTTCGCATCGTCGATACCGATCGTCCGGATGCCTACCAAAGGGTCCACATCAAGAACGCGGTCGGCGTGTCCGACAATTTCTACAAGAGCGGCCCCGACCGCGTGCATGTCCAGGGGCCCGAGGAATTCGCCCGGACGATGGAATCGCTCGGTATTTCCAACGACACCCTCGTCATCGCCTCCGACTCCGACCTCCACTTCGCGCCGCGTCTATTCTGGGCCCTCAATTACTACGGGCACTCGAAGGTCCGTGTGCTCGACGGCGGGTTTCCTAAATGGTTTGCAGAGCGACGTCCCGTCACGCGTGCGACGCCCGCAATCCGGCCCGGTCGCTTCACTCCCAGGGTTCGCCCCGAATGGATCGCCACCAAAGAGCATGTGATCAGCTGCATCGGCGGCAGCGGTACAGTCCTGGTCGACGTTCGCAGCGACGAGGAATGGACCGGAGAGAACACACGCGGCACCAAGCGTGGCGGGCACCTTCCGGGCGCGGTCCATCTCGAGTGGAAGAACTTCGTTGCCTGGAACGATATCCCCGTCCTGAAATCAGGCGACGAGATTCGCTCGATACTCGAACGCCACGGGATCACAAAAGACAAGAACGTTGTCACCTACTGACAGGGTGGCATCCGTGCGGCGCACGGACTGTTCGTCCTCAAGCTCATGGGATTCCCCAACGTGCGGAACTACGATGCTTCGTGGGCTGAATACGGGAACGCTCTCGAGGCCCCCATCGCGCGGCAAGTCTAGTGGATCGGCGGAGGCGCAGGCAGCGTATCTCTGACTGACTGCGCGGGGATTACTCAATTTTGCGCAAAGGGCGTCGGATAGTGCCTTCCCAGCGTTTCGTATCCTGGCTCGCGCTTGGCGTGTTTCTCCTCCCGCTGGCCTGCGCGTACAACAGACCCGAAGAGCCCGCAGACGCCGGGACGAACGCTTCTGCATCACGGGAAGTTGTGACCCCCCAACTTGCTGCTGCGACTCCGACCAAAGCAGGCCAGGCCAAGAAGACGTCCCGGTTCCGTGCGTCGCCCGAGCTTGCGGGCGCCTCGGGTTGGATCAACTCGGAACCTTTGACGATCGCGGAGCTCAACGCGCAACGGCGGGTCGTGCTGATCGACTTCTGGACCTATACCTGCGTCAACTGCATCAGAACCCTGCCCTACCTGAAGTCGTGGTACGAGAAGTACATGGACCGGGGCCTCACGATAATCGGCGTCCATTCGCCCGAATTCGAATTTGAGAAGCTGCCGGTCAACGTCCGGTCCGCCGTGGACCGGTTCGGGCTCAAATACCCGGTCGTGCAGGACAACCAGATGGATACCTGGGATGCGTTCAATAACCAGTACTGGCCCGCGAAGTACCTGATCGACGCCGAAGGCGGCATTCGCTATCAGCACTTCGGCGAAGGGGAATATGAAAAGACCGAAAAGGAGATCCGGGCCGCGCTGATTGAAGCGGGATGGGATGTCAGCGACATTCCGGAAGGCGGTCTCGCGGGTCCCGAGCAAGACGCGAAGGCCTACGCGGTTACCCGGGAGCTCTATGGCGGATACGGCCGCAATTTCAGCCCGTTCGGCGTCTACGCAGCGCAGGATGCTTACTACTCGGCGCCCGACCAGACCGTTTTTTATGAGGACAACCAGCCGCATGCCCACAACAAGTGGTACCTGCAGGGCCTCTGGCGCAACGAAGCTGAGTCGATCGTGCATGCCCGGCAGACGACCGATTTCGAGGACTACATCGCGCTCAAGTTTGCAGCCCGCAGCGTGAACGTCGTGATCGAGCCGGACTACCAGGCGCCGTTTGATGTCGTGGTTGAGATGAACGGCCGGCCCCTCACGCCGGAGGAAGCCGGCGCGGATATCGTGTTCGACGGTCAGGGGCGGAGCCTGCTCAAGGTGAGCCAGGCCCGTCTCTACGCGATCCTCGAGCTGCCCGCGTTCGGCATACACGAACTCAGGCTGCGCTCGAACTCCGACGCGTTTGCGATGTTTGCGTTCACATTCGGGAACTACACCGACGGCGCGTAGCCATGCCGACACACGCGTTGTCCCGCCCTCAAGATGCCAGCCAGAGGCCCGAATTGTCGGGCCGAAGGAAATTTTTGGCCCTCGTTGCTGCGCTCGGAATGACAGCTGCCGCCCTGGCCGTCGCCTGTTCCGGCCCGATCGGGGAGACTGAGCCGAGCGCAACGATCGCGGGCGTGCCCTCCCAGGCAACCGCCTCCTTCGGCCAGTACCCGGAATTCAAGGACGAAGCTGCCGGACTGACGGTCATCTTCGGCACGCCGGACATCGGTGTCGGCCGGCGCCGCGTGGCCTACGTAATCACAGAGCCCGATGGCGTCGTCCGGCTGCCCATCACGGCGCTTTCGACCTACTTCTACCCGGATCGGGAACGAGGCAGGCGACTTGGCCCGGTCGAATCCGTTACCGCCAGGTTTCACGAGTTCCCACTCGGGACGCGCGGTAGCTACGACGCGACCGTGAACATCGACCGGGCTGGCCTCTGGGGATTCGAGATCAGCTTCCCCCGGTCAGGCGGCGCCCGCGCGGTGATGGAATTCACCGTCGACGTTCCCGCAACCCCGAAAGCGCCGGATATCGGCGAGGCCGCGCCTCGCAGCAAGAATCGGACGATCGCGTCGGTGTCTTCGATAAATGAACTGACCACCGCGAGCATGCCGGACCGCGCCCTCTACAGAGCCACGATCGCGGAGACGATCACGGCCGGCCGGCCCGCGGTGATCGTCTTCACCAGCCCTGCCTTCTGCACGACGCCGCTGTGCGGTCCGCAGGTGGACGTGGCAAGCCGTCTGAGAGAGACGTATGGCGATCGCGTCGAGTTCATTCACGTCGATCTGTACGAGAACCCGCACGAGATTCAAGGAGACCTCTCCCGGGCCAGGCGTTCGGGTGTGGTTGAGCAATGGGCGCTCGAGACAGACGAATGGACGTTTGTCGTCGACCGACAGGGCACCATCGCGGCTCGGTTCGAATCGTTCGCCCCGGAAGAGGTAGTCGAGGAGGCCGTCAGATCGGTCCTCGCCTCCGGGCCCGCCAGCTGATCAGGTGCCGGTGGGCACGAGCTATCGCTGACCCCCTGCAGCCGATGTGCCGTCGATCGAGAACGGGTCGCGCTGTCGCCAACCGCGGACCGGCACGACCAGGACAGGGTCTGCAGCGTACTGGACCACTCGATCGACCACGCCACCGAGAAGGGTCCGCCGCAGGCCTCTCCTCGAACGCGCGGCGAGCACGACGATGTGATCCTTCAGTTCGTGTTGAACATCCACGATCGTCTCAGCGGGAGGGCCGTACCGGACCATGGTCTGGACGGGAATGCCAAGGTCAAGGAAACGGCGTGACAGGATCTCCAGTCTGCGTCCTGTCGCGCCGTTCCGATCCCGGTGGTCGTCTGGCGTGACTCGCTCGTTTTGTTTACGCCGCTTGCCTTTGATCACGTGCAGGAGCGTCACGGAAAGTGAGCCGGCGGCCGCGAGACTCAGCGCATAAGGAATCGCCCGGCGCGCAGTTCCAGAGCCATCCAGTGCAATTACCAGCCCCCTGGGTTTCGGCGGGATTTCGTATTTCTGCCGATTCAGCCTCGCGTTGACGATGAGCAGCGGGACCCGGCTTTCGGCGGTCAGGCGCTCCGTGATGCTCTCCCGCCAGAGCCTGCTCAACAGCGGACGGGCGTTTGTGCCCATGGCGATGAGCTGAAAGGCCCCGTGCGCGGCGTGGGTCGTGATCACCTTGATGGTATCGCCGGCTACTACCACGGTGCGCGTCGCAAGGCCCGCCTCCGTGAGCTCCCTTGCCACCTCGGCGAGATACGCCGTGGCGAGGCTGTGGCCGCGGTCGTGGAGGGTGTCCGGGTAGACCACGGTATCGTTGCCGGCCTGCGGGCGCTGGGGTCTGAAGAGAACGTGGAGGATCGTGACGTCGGCGTTGGACCAGCTGGCGAGGTACTGAACGTACGGCAGCACCCGTTCCGCAACCGGCGTGCCGTCCAGGGGGACGATAATCCGCCTGAATCGTTCCGGGGGACGCTGTTGCGGCGCGGCGCGGAGACCGGTCGGCTGCATTTGAATCATGTCTCGGCTGGCGCCCCTCCCGTGCGGGTATGCAAGATTCTAACCGCGGCAATCTGTTGACAGGAGAACCCGATGGCCCGGCTCAAGGGGAAGAACGCACTTTTCGAGATGCTGCGTGCCGAAGGTGTCACCCACGTTTTCGGCAATCCAGGGACTGCCGAGGCGCCGATCATGGACACGTTGCGCTCGTACAAGGACATCAAGTACATCCTCGCCGTCCAGGAGGGGGTGGCCGTCGGGATGGCCGACGGGTACGCGAGAGCAACCGGCCGGCCCTCATTCCTTAGCCTGCACATTCATGTTGGAATGATCAATGGGCTGAGCCTCCTGTTTGACTCGTTCTCGGGCAACACGCCGGTCGTGATGACCGCGGGCAACAGCGATGTCCGGAAGCTTGTCGAAGGACGGTCGGACCTGGCGGAGTTCCCGAAGCAGGTCACGAAGTGGAGCGCGGAAGTAACCCATCCCGATCAGATGGCCGCCGCGGTCCGGCGCGCCTTTCAGGAGGCACGTACCCCGCCGCGCGGTCCGACGTTCCTCTCGCTCTCCGCAAACGCGCTCGACGGCGAGGGCGATGCCGACATCCGGCCGTCTGCAGACTATTACTACGCAGCTGCCCCCGAGCCTGCGGCAATCGCATCAGCGGTCCGCATGCTCGCGGCCGCACAGCGGCCGATCATGATCGTCGGCGACCGGGTCGCACAGTCCGGTGGAATGAACGAGGCGGTGCGTGTCGCCGAGCTGACCGGATCCGCGGTGTACACGGGTTTCTATTCGGAGGTCTGCTTCCCAACCGATCATCCCCAATACGTCGGAGCGTTCAGCCTGCGAAACCCCGCAGCGAAGGCCGCGCTTGGCGCGGCCGACGTCGTAATCGTGGTGGGATTCAAGGCCTTCGGCGATTTCTTCTATCACGGGCAGTCGTCGCTACCTGGGACGGCTAGGCTGGTACATATCGACAACGATGTTCGCGAGATAGGGCGCACGGAGGCGACCGAGGTAGGGATCTTCGCCGACACCAGGCTGGCCCTGGCCGCGCTTTCGGCCGCCCTTGAAGCCGACGGCGGAAAGGCGTCGGGCACGAAGGGATCGGACGAGAGACGACGGTCGCTCGCGGCACAGGCCAGGGCACGCCAGGACGCTTTCATGGCGGCTGTAGACAAGGCCGGCGACAGGCGCCCCATGCTGCCGGCGCGCATGATGGTCGAGCTCGCCAGGGCCATGCCTCGCGACGCGGTGGTGGTCGACGATTCGATCAGCTCCAAGGCTGCGGTGATGGGCGCAATCAAGTTCAGCAAGCCCGGTTCGATGTATGCCCAGCGCGGCGGCGCCATTGGGTGGGGCATGGGTGGCGCGCTCGGAGTAAAGCTTGCCGTACCGGAGAGACCCGTGATCGCAGTACTCGGCGACGGAAGCGCAATGATGACCGTCCAGGGACTCTGGACCGCAGCCAACTATCAGATTCCAGTCGTTTATCTGGTCTGCAACAACGCTTCGTATCGCATCCTGAAGGTCAACATGCGCGTATATCACCAGATGGTGCTGGACAGGGCGCCGGACCTGGGCGGCCTGGTGGGCATGGACTTTGGGAAGCCGTTCGACTTCGCGCGCATCGCCTCCGCTTTTGATATCGCCGGCGACCGCATTTCCGATCCCGCGAAGCTTGGCCCGGCGATCAGGAAAGCGGTCGATTCAGGCAAGCCTGCCATGATCGACGTCGAGATCGACGGCTCGGTGTAGGAGTCCGCCTCAGGCGGACGAGGGTGAGGGGGGTTCCTCTACGCCTTTATGCACGCGACCCTGTGGCCGGGCGCGAGCTCCCTCAGAGCGGGCATCGCCACGCGGCACTCGTCGCTTGCTATCGGACACCTGCTGCCGAAAACGCAGCCCCTGGGCGGGTTCAACGGACTCGGGATGTCCCCCGTCAGCACGATGCGCTCCCGGGTCCTTTCAATTCTCGGGTCCGGGATCGGCGCGGCCGAAAGCAGCGCCTTTGTGTACGGGTGCAGCGGATTTACGTAAAGCTCGTTACGCGGCGCGATCTCGACTACCTTCCCCAGATACATCACCGCAACGCGGTGGCTGATCTGCCGGACGATCGAGAGGTCGTGCGCAATGAACAGGTAGGCGACCCCGTACCTGTCCTGCAGATCTTCGAGCAGGTTGACGATCTGCGCCTGCACCGAAACGTCAAGGGCAGATACGGGCTCGTCAGCAACGACGAAGCTGGGATTCGCGGCGATGGCCCGCGCGATTCCGATCCGCTGGCGCTGTCCGCCGCTGAATTCGTGGGGGTAGCGAGCCGCCATGCTTCGGTTGAGGCCAACCGTGTCCAGGAGTTCGTACACCCGCGCGCGGTGTTCCGCTTTCGTCGGATACACCCGGTGGGCGATCAGCGGCTCCCCGATGATGTCGCCTGCGGTCATCCGCGGGTTGAGGGCGCCGTATGGGTCCTGGAAAATGATGCCCATCCGCCTGCGAACCTTCTGGATTTCCGGCCCACGCAGCCTTCCAAGGTCCTGGCCTTCGAAAACGATCTCCCCCGCGGTAGGCCTTTCAAGCTGGGTTATCGCTCGGCCGACTGTCGTCTTGCCCGAACCGCTCTCACCGACGAGGCCAAGCGTCTCGCCCGGATCTACGGCGAGCGACACATCAT
>JACQUF010000374.1 GCA_016210435.1 Chloroflexota bacterium | reverse complement strand
GGCATCTCCAATGGCCATGTAGAAGCCGCTCAACAGCGCCCGGAATTCCTTGCCGATGTTGACCCCTACAGAGCCAGGCCGTTGGTTGTCCTGTGCACGGAACTGATCGTCCCGTACCCACAGGCGAAGGCCCCTCCTGGAGACGATCAGTCGCCCGTCGCGATCGCGCCCATCGATGCGCCATCCAGGTTCCCATGCACCTCGTCCGGAATTGGCTTGCGACAGAGTCGTGACAAAATCTCGCGCAGTCGATCCATCTAGGGTCAGCCCGTTACCATGAAACGTGATCTCGTCCCGCCGTATATGGACGAGCTCGTAAATGACTCCCGAGAGGATCTTGCGGGCGGCCTCGTTGATACAACAATCTGACTCCGGGGATGCGTGCGCCTCCGCTTTGTACAGCGTTCCCAGGAGATCGAATTCGGACGCGCCACGGACGTCAAACGATTCGACGATCTGACGAAGCTGCGTTTCGAAGGTCTCTTTCATTGGATCACGAGCCATCGTCGACGATACCCAAAACGAAAACCTGAGCGTCTTGTGGTCGTCGAAGAATGTTCAGCGCCAGTTGCAGAAAACACGCTGCCTGATTCGAGACAGTGAGGGTCGCGCGCGTCCACTCCCAGGCAGTCTGAATCAGGCGCGCGGCACAGAACCTGACCGCTCGATCGAGAAAGAGTGCCCGATTGTTCCCCGTCAGTGCGCACGCACTGGCATACGCCCCCCAGAGAGCCCGCATATGGGGCTGAACCTTCGGTAAGCGACCAGCGAAAGCTTTCGTGATCTGTTGCGGACTGTCCTGGTCCGACAGTGGGATCGTGTTTATGACGAATACCGAATACTCATGCAATGCTGAGCCCACGTCCCAGGCCGGGTCGCCGTAGCCTGCGAGTTCCCAATCGACAAGTCTCAGAGCCCGAATATCCGCGGATTTGCTGGTTGGCGGGATCAGGACGTTATCCCACTTGATATCACCGTGGATCAGTGTGGACGCAGTCCAGAGCCCGCGCAGTTCCTCCAAGACCGGCACGGCTCCGGCGTCCTGCATTCTCCGGATCATTTCCAGCTGGCCTTCGGTAGCGAACCGCAGCGTCTCGGGGCCAGGCTTTGCAATGTCGAAAACACCGGGGAGCCAGTCCACGACTCGGCAGTTGGTTGTACCATCGCCGATTCGCAGACCAGAAAGCGCCCGGTGATACGACGCCATGGCATTTCCCAGATCCTGCGCGATCTCAGGTGGGTGCGAATCGCCGTTTTTCGATGCGATGGCCCCGGCGCCTTTGTAGTTCGGGTAGCACTCGATGATGAGGGTAGCCGCGTCCCTATCGAAGTCGACGAATCGCGGAGCAATGGACCGGAGCGCGATGAATCGAACGTCCTCTTCCGTCGCCGCATACAGCTGTGCTTCCCTTAGGAAAGTCAGCCAGCTGCTCGGTTCGGAGGGGTCGGGCTGCTTGATGAAATAGCTGGGCCCCGCATCGCGGTTGACTACCAGGTTGCGATTGCGACGGGAGGCATCCTCTATACGGAGTTGACCATCCACGATCGTCGAAATATCAATCAATCCTCGATCGAGGAGGTATTTCACCGCAGAGCGGGGGGTGAGGAGGACGGCGCGTCCTTCGACCCGCGAGTCCCCGTCACCAGTTACTGATCCGCTACCGGCCTTGGGCATCTACTGGCAATAGGTGTACGTCGGCGCAGGGTTGCGACAATACTCCCACCACGTTACGCATCCGGGGGACGTAGGCGGCCTCGGACACGCTCCCGGGGGCTGCGGCTGTGGTGGCTGCGGCACGGGCGGTTGCGGCTGTGGTGGCTGCGGCACGGGCGGCTGTTCCTCGCAGCCAAACACCTGGGTGCAATACACCGACGAGAGCAGTCCCAGCGCTACTGATGCGACACAGGCCCACCCAGCCGTTCGGACGCAGGCAGTAATCGCGCGACAGACCGCGGGCGGGACCGTCTTCGGAATAGGGCATCCAGCTGTGAATCGGACGATCGGGCCACCGGGTGGTACCGGCACGGGCAAGCCGGCGGGGCGGATGGTGGCCAGCGGATACGTTCTCACGTATAGACTCGTTAGTACGTCTCCGGCCAGAAAGTCCGCGCGGACACGGTGGGCATCGACATCGACGCGTTGAACCTCTAATTCATTCGGGATCCAGACGGTAACGCCGGGCGGCACGAGTCCGACTTCAGGCTCGTCCTTGACCGCGTGAAGAATCTTGTCCCTGGGGATATCTGCCCATGAGTCAAACTCGCTTGTAAAGAAGAGGCGGACGTGATCAGACCGGCTCGAATGTCCCATTACCCCATGCAGCGAGACCGCAGCCGGAGGCACTCCTGGCTCCGTGACGAGCTTTTCGACCAGTTCGCTGACCTCAAAAGGCGCCTCTTCCTCCCCTCCAACGCGGCCTCTCGTTGCCCGTGGGTCCTGCGCCTGACTCGTCATGACGTCGCCCTCCCTCCCTTGAACTTCGACGGTTAGTCCCTGGTCGGCGAGTAACTGCAGCCTGCGCCACCCGATTCCCGGAACCCGATCCAGATCGCCGATGTCGCGGTACGGTCTGCCTCGGATGATGGCATCAACGATCGCACGCGAGATGCCCCGCAGAGCTAGAAGCTGCCGGCGCGAAGCTGAGTTAGCATCTATCGCCAAAATTCGCGTCCTACTAGCCGGCCCCAGGGGCAATCGAGCCACAGATCGATCTATGCAGCGTTTTCACGTCCACCGGCATCAGGCAGATTGGTCCCTCGGAGCACACATGCCGTGACAACCGGCGTGGCGCCGCGGTGATGGTTTAGCAATGGCCCGGCATAGATTCAATAGCTGATCAGCCAAAAGATCGTTGGCTGATCAGCTTGTCTAAGGACGTTCGGGGATAGACTTGCCGCACCTGTCTTACACGTGGCGCAAGGGGTACTCTGAGGTGTCGACCTTCGGGCGCAAGCGAGACGCTATCGTGCGTTCAAGATCTCGGTGTGAGTCGGTTGAATGGGACGGCTAATGCCTCCGGCGGCCGCCCCTGGTCAGAACAGGTTGTTTGGGCGTAGGGAACGACTCACGGCATGACCAAGAAGCAACAGGGCGCGCTTGCACTGGCGTTCGGGGTGTCCTTCCTCGTTGTAACTCTTGCCTTGGCCCTCCTCGTTCCGGATCCGACCTCATTCCAACAGTTCGTTTTCCGGATCGTCCTCGGACTGTCGTCAGCCGGCGTCGCCGCGACCATCCCCGGCGCGCTCGATCTGAAAATCGGTGCTGGTATTCGAGCAACCGGCGCGATCGCCGTTTTTGCTCTCTTGTATTTCTTTAACCCGGCAGAACTGGTCACAGGTTTCAAGAATGGGCCTCCTGGCGAAACCTTTGAACTCCAGGTAAAGCGCGAACCTGAGAACGCGGCAGACATTCTGGTCAATCCGAGACCGGACTCAAAGGGCGCCTACCCGAAAGGGACGAGGGTCAGGGTCGATGTGTTAGCGGGAGAAGGCTGGGCGATCGCGAAGTGGGTAGGCCCTGTCGAGTCTGTGGAAGGTGAGACGGGGCACGTGAATATGACCGGCAACTTGACAATCCTGGTCAGGTTGGAAAAGGCGTCCAACCGGACGCCCATAGCTGCCGTGCCCACTAGTACGTCGCCACCGGCGACCACCGTCGCGACTACGAAGGTGGCCGCGTCACCGGTGGTGGTGCCCACTAGTACGTCGCCACCGGCGACCACTGTCGCGACTACGAGGGTGGCCGCGTCGCCGGTGGTGGTGCCCGCCGAAAGACCGGACCAAATCACCGGCTTCTTGACGTACCGGGGTGCCGGATTGGAAGGGGCCGTGGTAGCT
>JACQUF010000381.1 GCA_016210435.1 Chloroflexota bacterium | reverse complement strand
GGTCTGGCTCGCGAAGTACTGCTGGGCGACGGTCCCGAGCAGGAATTCGACGAACTTTTCGGCGTTCTCCTTGTTCCTGGCAGTCTCGAGTACCCCCGCCCCCGCGATCAGGACCACCGATCCGGGGTCGGCCGCTCTCGTGTAGTAGTTACGCGCAGGGAAGGATTCGCCCTTTTCGGCGAGGATCCGGAGCAGATAGTAGTGATTCACGAAACCTACCTGGACTTCGCCCGCGCCTACGGCCTGGACAATCGCGGTGTTATTGCCATACACCTTCGGCTCATTGGCCTGGATGCCCCGGACCCACTGTTCCGCCTGCTCTTCGCCCCAAACCTTGCGCATGGCCGTGACCATTGCCAGGAATGATCCGTTCGTAGGCGCCCAGCCGATCTTGCCCTTCCACGCCGGATTCGTGAAATCCCTGACCGAGTCCGGCAGGTCCTTCTCGTTGAACGACTCGGTGTTGTAGACCACGACACGCGCCCTGCCCGAGATGCCGACCCACTTGCGCTGCGGCGAGTGCGCCCAGTCCGGCACGCGGTTGAGGACCTGGTCCGGCAGTGGCGCGAGCATGCCCTGGACCGCGCCGAGCCCGCCCGGGTCCTGGGCGAAGAAGACATCGGCTGGCGATCTGGCGCCCTCCTCGAGGAGGGTAGCTGCGATTGCCGCGGTGTCGCCGTATTTCACCCGCACCTTGACGCCGGTCGCTTCGCTGAATTGCTTGATGATCGGCGCGACGAGGGATTCCGTGCGCCCTGAGTAGACTACGAGCGAGCCTGGATCGGCAGGGACCTGGCGGACGACCTCGACCGGGACCTCTTTGGTGACTTCAACTGTCCGGGCGCCGGAGCACGCCGCTGCGATGAGCATCGGCACGCCGACCAGGACTGTGAGACCGAACAAACCCCTGAACCGCGAATACATCGAATAGATCCCCTTCCTCACGATCGTCAATCCCCGCTATCTCGAGCCAGGCTGGTACCCCGGCGGTGCGCCACATTGGCATGCGTTCTGGCGCGTTTGGCCCGGTCCAGGCGTCTCGCGGCCAGATATCGGCAATGCGATCGGCCCATTTCGTCCGGTCTGGGACTTCATTTCGTCAGAACTAAAGACCTGGCAAAGCATACACGATTCGTCGTCGCCGTCAATCCTTATCAGTCCGGTCACCATTAGGTACGGGGCGGACGCCTGGCTATATGTCGTGCGCACGAATCTGGTACTTCGTGTGGACGAATGAGCCAGTTGCAGGCGATCGATAGGCAGACGCGGAAGAGCCTCCGGAGGTGCTGTTGACCGATTCGAACGCGTTCGTTCCCGCGATGACTGCACCTGACACCAAGCACGCGGCGGGGCATACACTTGAAGCTTGTTCGCCATGGAATCGAAGCTGTTTACGGAGTTGAAATTGCGTTTCTCGAAATTGGTCCTACTCTTCGTTCCCTTCGCGGCGGCGCTCGCGATAGCGGCGTGCGCCGAGCGCACTGAAACGGCGACCATCGTAATCCCGACAGCCACGCCGGCTGCCGTGGAAACACCGGTAGCTGCACCCGGCCAGAGCACCGCGCCTACCGCGACACCAACCGCTACGCGAACCGCTGCGCCGACGCCAGGACCCACTTCCACCCCCGCGCCGACCGCGACCCCTACTGCGACACCGACTCCAACGCCGACGCCGACACCCGCGCCGAGCATCGCAAGCGCCAAGTCGGCAGCCTTGCTGGTCGCAACCCTCGGTGTGCCCGCCGCTGAAGTCAGCTATGACGTGATCAAGCGCGTCGACTGGCCGGACACCGCTCTCGGATGCCAGGAACCGGGCCGCAGCTACGCCGAGGTAATCGTTCCGGGCTGGACCGTCGTCGTTCGCCACGGATCAAAGCTCTACGAGTACCACACTGATCTCGACGGCGACCGGGTCGTGACGTGCGACCCGAAGTTCTCCCGCAGTGTCGGGGCGATCAATCCTGCCAGCGCGCTCGGGCTGAAGGGAGTGACCCGGGTCGAGGTCGCCGCGATCACAGCAGCGGGTACACCTGTTTCCGCTGTTTCAATCGTTGACCCAGCTGTGGTGTCACAGGTAATCGCTTCGCTGAACCTTGAACTGCCGCTCTACGAGCCCAAGCAGTGCACGCCGCCGCTCATCGTCAGCTTCGTGATGCCGGACCGTACGGAGTCGGTCCTTTACGCCTGCCCGGGCGATGGGACGGTCTTGCGCGGGGTTGCCGCATTCAGCGGTAGGGAGGTCCGGGCGCCGGAAGCCTTCCAGAAGCTGATCAACAAGGCGCTCGGGGACCGCCCGTTCCCGACGATGCCCAACGGACAACAGGGCTGACGCTTTTGTCGCCGGGCGACCGTCTCGTGCCGGGCAAATTGCCGGCTGGGATGCTTGCCCGGCTGCTCTCGAAGATCCCGCGCGACCCGCGGGTCATCGTTGGTCCGGGCATCGGCGAAGATGCTGCAGTCATCGAATTCCGTCCGAGCAACCTGATCGCCAAGACCGACCCGATCACGTTCGCGAGCGAGCTCATCGGCTGGTATGCGCTCCAGGTCAACGCCAATGACGTCGCAGCGTCCGGCGGAACGCCTCGGTGGTTCCTGGCTACGGTGCTTCTGCCTGACGGGGCCGCGCCGGAACTTGCCGAGCGGATCTTTGAGCAGATCCAGGACGCCGCCGGCAAACTCAACGTTGCCCTGATTGGAGGACATACCGAGATCACGATCGGCATCGATCGACCGATCGTTGTCGGCGTAATGCTCGGCGAGGTCGGGCCCGGGGCCCACGTGAGCACGTCGGGCGCGCGCCCGGGCGACCGCCTGATCCTGACGAAGGGCATCGCGATTGAGGGGACAGCGGTCCTCGCCAGGGAGCGCGCCGACCAACTCAGGCGGAACGGGGTTTCGGCCGAAGCCATCGACCGGGCCGCTCGCTACCTTCACGAGCCCGGAATCAGTGTCGTGAGAGACGCAGCTATCGCGATGTCAGCGGGCGACGTGCATGCCATGCACGATCCGACCGAGGG
>JACQUF010000380.1 GCA_016210435.1 Chloroflexota bacterium | reverse complement strand
TGGTCCGCCATGGATGCATCGCGGATGCGCGGGCAAGCGATTCGGTGCTGATCTTCATGGGAAGTCTCCGGGCTGGTCTCCGACCGGGTGCGTGACCCTGATTGAAATGTGTCCTGCTACTGGCGTCGGCTGCTGCGTTCGCCATGCCCGGGCGCTCTGTTTCCGAACCAGAATTCTCCAAAATGGAGCGCCTTCAGGGCGTCCAGGTAGGCGGGCACGTCGACGCCGGGGTCAAGCGCTTTCTGCAGCACGAGGCCGTAGAAGGCGGATAGCATTATGCGCGAAACGGCGCGCGGGTCGAGCGCCGGGTTTATCTGCTGTCGCTTCTGCGCATTCCGGACGATTTCGGTGAACAGCTGGTGGTGGCGTTCGACGCGTTCCCGCAGGCAGTCCCCGACGTTTGGGTTGCGCAGCGCTTCGGACCAGATTTCTACGTTGACCCTGCATGACGCGGGAAGATTCTGGTCCAGCCGGCGGAAGAACGCATCGGCAAGATCACTCAGGACCTTCCGGGTCTCCCCCTCCCCGGCGATCTCCTCGATCAACGCCAGGTTGCGATGGAGCTCTGCCTCTGACATCGCCCGGATGATCGCTTCCTTGCTGTTGAAATAGCGATAGACCGCGCCCGGGCTGAGGCCGGCCTCACGGCAGATCGACTGCATCGTCGTGCGGTGGAAGCCGTCCTGGGAGAAGCAGGAAGTAGCAGCATCGAGGATCTGCTGCCTGCGGGCTTCGAGATGGGCTTCTGTGACGATTGGCATAGAAAACGAACGCTCGTTTTATTTACCACGCCCAAGGGAGACGGTCAAGGCCAGAGGAGAGGACCAAGGGCCAAGGGGTCGAGGGCACAGGGGACAGCAACGGGTCCGTCGACAGGCCTTCTCAGGGCACCACGAAAGTCAGAAATTCGCCCTTGGCCCCGGGCCCAAGGCCCTCGGCCCAATCGACACACACATTGTCCGGCGATCGCCAAACATGCTAGGGTTTCGCAGACTTGCGCCCGGTTCTGCCATGACCGGAAGCCTCGCGGAGGAACCCATGGTCGCGAAGGCCGATCTGCCTCGAGAAGCCACTCCATATCCCGTGATCGCCAATATCGACTTCGCCGAAGGGCCGATCTTCGACGACAGGGGTTTCCTGTACTTCGTCAACTACCTCAAGAACGGCACGATCGGCCGGATGGCCCCCGATGGAACCGTGGAAGTCTGGGTCCACACCGGCGGGCAGGTGAACGGGCTGAAGTACGACGGCAAGGGGTGGATCGTGGCGGCGGACCCGGGCAAACGGCGGATCACGCGGTTCAATACCCTCACCCGCGAGATGCAGGTCCTGAGCGACAGCTTCGAGGGACGTCCGTACAACGGCACCAACGATGTATGCCTGGACCTTCAGGGCAACGTCTACTTCTCGGATCCCGGCAACGACGAGGCCAAGCCCATCGGGGGCGTGTACCGCATCGAGATAGACTCCGACAACAACCCGAAACGAGTGATCCAGCTGGACAGCGAGCTGCCGTTCCCGAATGGCCTTGCCGTTCACCCGGACCAGAAGCGTTTCTTCCTCGCCACTTCCGGAGACATGTCGATCCTCTGCTACGACTTCACGGCCGAGGGACGGCTGGCGAACAAACGTCTTGTCTACAAGTTCCCGACGTACACAGTCGACGGAATAATGTTCGACGAGAGTAGCCGGTTGTGGGTCGCCCGATGGCTGCACGGCACGGTGGATGTGCTGGATGTCGAAGAGGGCAAGCTGCTTGCCAGCTACAAGATGGGCGGCGATCGCGTGACTAATCTCTGTTTCTGGGGCATGTCTGCGTACGTGACCGTGGCGGGACGCCACTGCATCGAACGTCTCGACGTGGGCGTCAAGGGCGCCGCGATCATACCCGGCAGCTCCCGCCAGCCGTAACCATGGCCGGCCCCCTCGCAGGCGTCAGGGTTATCGAGTTTACCCAGGTCATCGCCGGTCCAGTGGCCGGGATGCTCCTGTCCGACCTCGGCGCGGACGTCATCAAGGTTGAACCCCCACAGGGCGAGTCGTGGCGCCTGATGACCCCCCTCACGCTGACCGAAAGCCGGGGCTACATCGCCGTGAATCGCGGGAAGCGAGACATCGCAATCGACCTGGCCCAGCCGCAGGGCAGGGAAGTCGCTCATCGCCTCATCCGCGGGGCAGACGTGATGCTGGTGAACTACCGCGCCGACGTGCCTGCCAGGCTCGAAATCGACTACGAGGCGGTTTCGAAGATGAACCCGCGCCTCATCTATTGCGAGCTCACGGCGTTCGGGCGAAAGGGTCCGTCGGCGGGCAGGCCGGGCTATGACCGCATAGTGCAGGCAGAAACGGGGATGATGGCCTCCGAAGGCGTATCAGAGGCGGGGCTCCCACGGCCCGTGCTCTCGACGCCGCCCGCCGACCTGGCAGCCGGCCATTCGATGGCCACCGCGGTCTGCGCTGCGCTGTACCACCGCGAGAGGACCGGGCGAGGCCAGCGAATCGAGACCACGCTGTTCGCCAACGCGCTGATGTTGCAGGTGCTCGCGATAACGAATATCGAGTCACGTCCCTCGCCCGCCCAGAAATTCCTGAAGGATGAGCTTGCGGGCCGGCGCGAGTCAGGCCAGAGCTTCGAGGAAATCGCCCGCGAATACCACCGTAGACGGGTAAGCAGCATCTACCGGGTCTACTACCAGCCCTACCGGACCAGAGACTGGCTCATCATGCCGGCTGCGCTCAGCGAATCGCTTCAGAAGAAGATGATGGGGACACTGGGGCTGCACGATCCGCGTTTCGACCCGGGTCAGGATCCGACCGTCCCGGCCCCGTTCGAACAGGACTCGCGGCTGATCGAGCAGATCGAGGCTGTCTTCGAGTCAAAGACCACTGCGGAGTGGCTGGCGATATTCGAGAAGGCGGGCGTGCCGGCAGGGACCGTTAACTTCGCGGAAGAAATGGTCAACAGCGGGCACGCACGGGAGAGCCGCCTGATCGTCGACCAGGAGCACCCTGTCTTCGGAAGGATTTCTACGGTTGGCCCGATCCTCAACATGAGCGAGACGCCTGCGGAAGCCGCGCGCTCTGCACCCGCTCTGGGTCAACACACGGACGAAATCCTGAAGGAACTGGGGTATTCTCAGACGGAGGTCGCGGCGCTCCGCGCCATGGGGATCTTCGGCCGGCAATAGCGGCCCCGAAGTTACCCTCTCGCAGTGGGAGAGGGTCGGGGTGAGGGCCAACGGTGAAGGATGCTCGGGCTCGAGCGCAACCTGGTCTATTTTCCTGACAAGACGCTCCTGCGCACGCCAAGTTCGCTAGGGCTGAAGTACCGCGACATCTGGCTCCGGACGCGAGACCGCGTCCGAATACACGGCTGGATGATCGACGACCGGTCAGACAGAACGGTCCTGCTGTTTCACGGCAACGCGGGCAACATAAGTTTCCGCCTGGGTGAAGTCGCGCTGCTCATCGATCGGTTGAACGTGAACGTCTTCCTGCTCGACTACCGTGGCTTCGGTCTCAGCGGTGGTCGCCCGTCAGAGCGAGGGACAAGGCTGGACGCCGCCGCTGCGGTCGAGTTCCTCCTGGAAGAGGCGCGTGTGCCTGTCGACCGGCTCATCTATTTCGGGCGGTCGCTCGGAGCGGCGGTTGCAGCCGATTTAGCAGCCCGGGTCAGGCCGGCGGCAGTAATCCTGGAATCGCCGCTGCCCTCAGTGATGCGCATGACCCAGGCGTCGTATCCGTGGCTCGCCCCGGTGGTCAACCCGCTCTTCCTGACGCGATATGACACCCTGAGCTCGCTTCGGCGCGTGAGGGCGCCGGTATTCATCGCCCACGGCGACGAGGACGAAGTAATCCCATTCGCGCTCGGGCGTGAAGTCTTCGACGCCGCGCGCGAGCCGAAGGTCTGGTACCCGGTGGCCGGCGCGGGTCATAACGACATGGTCGTTACGGGCGGTGCGGCCTATCTGGATGCCCTTGGAGTGTTTGTCAGGCAGCACGTCCCGCAGGCGGCTATTCCAGCTCCGACACGCTCACCTGGCGTCGATCTGTCGCGCTGGCGATGACCGCGAACAGGGTGGCCAGTATGTGGCGTCCCTCGCTGCCGGACAACCCTGGCGGGGTGCCATTAGCGATCGCATCCGTAAACGCCAGGCCGCCCCTTCTGAAACTGTCGCCCCAGTCCGTCTCGACGTCGTTGTGATTGCAGAGGCGGCCGTCACGATAGACGGTGACGGGAGGCGCGCCCAACAGGTCCGCGGTGCACCGGTTGACCCACACGATCCCCTTCGTACCTGTGATCTCGAGCAGATCATCTCCCGCGTAGTACTTAGTGCGAATCTGCATCTCGGGCGACGACGTCACCTGCCACGACCCGTAACGGTTGCCGCCGCGGTGCTTCCAGGAGATCATCGCAGGCGACCCGCCGAGATATTTGCCCTGCGCGTCCGAGATGGCGGCGAATGCGTGGACGGCATCGAACTCGCCGAAGAAGAAGTAGGCGAGGGCCGCCTGATGATGGCCGGCATCGAATAGCTGGCCGGGTGGTCCGCCCCTGGCCGGGTCCGCACGCCAGGCCTTCGTCTCCTCCGAAATCTCCCACCCGCCGATCGGCGTGCCGCCTACAACCTTGATACGGATGCTCTCCGGGTCGCCGATCTCGTCGCTTTCGATGATCGCCTTTGCCCGGAGGTGCGGCTCGTAGAAGTGAAAGTTCTCCAGTACGCGGAAGATCTTGCCGGAGCGCCGCGCCGCGTCGACCATCTGCGTAGCCTCCGCCACGCTCAGCGCCATCGGCTTCTGCAGGGAGACGTGCTTGCCCGCCGCCAGCGCCGCCACCGCCATCTCCGCGTGCAGGTGGTGGGGCGTCAGCACCTCCACCGCGTCCAGGTCGGGGTCCGCCAGCAGCTCCCGGTAGTCGGTCAGGGAGATGCGGGCGCCCCACTCGCGGGCGCGGCGCGCGGCCAGGTCGGCGTCGGCGTCGCAGACGGCGTAAAGCTCGGCGTCCGGGCTATCCCGGTAGGCCAGGGCG
>JACQUF010000379.1 GCA_016210435.1 Chloroflexota bacterium | reverse complement strand
GTTGGGTCCCTTCCCAGTCGGAGAGGGGCAGGGTGACCAGTTAGCCCCTCTCCCGGTTGGAGAGGGGCAGGGTGACCAGTTAGGCCCTCTCCCGGTGGGAGAGGGGTAGGGTGAGGGCGTCAACGGCTGCCCGGCCGGGGCACGGTCACGCCGCGTACAACCTGCGGCCCAGCCCGCAGTCCGATATCCCGGCGAAAGATCGCATTCTTGAACGAGATCTTCGCAGCCGCGGCGCACGCCGCGAGGCGGGCCTCGGTGACCGTCGAGCCCGCTGCCACGATGGACAGAACGCGTCCTCCGCTTGTTAGCAACTTCCCGTCGGCCCGCTTCGTCCCGGCATGGAACACGATCGCCGGCGCCGCCTTCTCCAGCCCCTCGATCTCAAAACCGGTCTCGTATTTGCCGGGATAGCCCCCGGAAGCCAGGACAACTCCGACATGGGGCCTGGATTGCCACCTCACCGCGGTTCCCGGCAGGCGCCGTTCGGCGACGGCCAGCGCGAGCTCGAGGAGATCGCAATCGAGCTGCGGGAGCACAACCTGCGCTTCCGGATCGCCGAGACGGCAATTGAACTCGATGACGCGTGGGCCGTCTCTCGTAACCATCAGCCCGGCATAGAGGACCCCGTGATACAGGGAACCGTCATTGACCATGCCGGACGCGGCCGGTTCCAGGATCTCCCTGCGGATCCTGGAGGCAAGGTCGGGCGTCCAGAATTCCGGCGGTGAATACGCGCCCATACCCCCCGTGTTTGGTCCGGTATCGCCATCGCCTACGCGCTTGTAGTCGCAGGCCGCGACCTCTGCCGAAACGTGCTCGCCATCGACGAACGCGAACACGCTCACTTCTGGTCCCGACAACTTCTGTTCGACGAGGACCTGCGAAACCGCGTCCGATGGCAGACCGCCGGAAAATACGGCTCGCACCGCCTCGCGCGCCTCGGTCTTTGAGTTCGCGACGACCACTCCCTTGCCTGCGGCGAGCCCATCAGCCTTGATCACGGCATCGTTTTCCGGCATGCGATCGATGTATGCGAGCGCGTCGACGGCCGAACGGAAGGCCGTCGCCTTCGCGGTGGGAATGCCGTGGCGGGACATGAATTGCTTCGCCCACACCTTCGACGATTCCAGCCGGGCCGCCGCGCGGGTCGGGCCGAAGATCAGCCGGCCGTCCGCGGTGAAGGCGTCGACCACGCCGGCTGCCAGGGGCGCCTCGGGTCCGACAAAGGTGAGGCCGATGTCCAGGTTCCGGGCCGAAGCGAGAAGGCCTGATATGTCGGTGTCGCGGACGGGGATATTCTCCCCGAGTTCGGCGGTGCCGGCGTTTCCCGGTGCGGTGAACAGGCGACCGAGGTTATCGCTTTGACGGAGCTTCCAGGCGATCGCGTGCTCGCGGCCGCCTGAGCCGACAAGCAGGACGTTCAGCGGGCGTCCTACTCCCATTCGATGGTGCCCGGCGGCTTGCTTGTGATGTCGTAGACGACCCGGTTGACCCCGGCGACCTCGTTCACGATCCGGCTTGCGATCCGGCCCAGCGTCTCTTAGGGCAACCGCGCCCAGTCCGCGGTCATCGCGTCTTCGCTCGTGACGGCACGAATGGCAACCACGTACCGGTATGTCCGCTGGTCGCCCATGACGCCTACCGTCTTCGTGTCGGTCAGCACCGCGAAGCTCTGCCAGAGCTTCTCGTAAAGTTTGTCCCGCTTGATTTCGTCCATCACGATCCAGTCGCAGGCGCGGAGGATTTCGAGTTTCTCGTACGTGACTTCGCCGATCACCCGGATAGCGAGGCCAGGGCCCGGAAACGGCTGGCGATGCAATACCTCGGCGGGCAGGCCGAGCTCGAGTCCGGCAAGGCGCACCTCGTCCTTGAACAGGTAGCGCAGGGGCTCCACAAGGCGAAGCTTCATGCGCTCGGGGAGCCCGCCCACGTTGTGGTGAGTCTTGATCTTGTGGGATGCCTTGTTTTCCGGCGTGGCACTCTCGATCACGTCCGGGTAGAGCGTCCCCTGTGCCAGGTAGTCGACATGCCCCAAC
>JACQUF010000048.1 GCA_016210435.1 Chloroflexota bacterium | reverse complement strand
TGGGCCATCGCCCTCGCGGCTGGCGAATCGTCGGAAGGTTGGCCGTGGGTGTGCAGCCATCGTGTGGTGAGGTTGCGAAGCTGTCGGATCACGCCTATCAGGGTATCAACGACACCGGACTGCGGAGCCGAAGATTGGTAAGCTTTCAAAGGCCGTCATTTGATGGTGATCCTCATTTTGCAGGCCAGTCCGGCGCGGCACGCGGTGTGCGGTCGGACGGTTGCAGGGCAGAGACCGTATGGCACAGACTGCCGGCGCGCCCGTTGTGCGGGCCGGCGCCCATCCCTCTCGCGCCAGGCTATGGCCGAGAGGGCTTCCCCTTGCACTCCGGGTTCCCGCATACCGGCGCGTCTGGGCCGGCATCGCCTTCTTGTTTTTCGCGCGCTGGATGGAAGTCGCCGCCTTTTCCTGGCTGGCCGTCGAGCGCACGTCGAACCCGTTTTCGATCGCCATGGTCGGATTCGCACGAATCATGCCATTCTTTGCCCTTGGCCCGATCGGGGGAGTGCTCGCTGACCGTTTCGACAGGCGACCGATCCAGGTAGCCGCCCGGCTCGGAATGGCCGGGCTGGCGGCCATAGCGGCGGCATTGCTCATATCTGATGCCTTCCACCTCTGGCACATCTATGCCATCGGTGTGGCGAGCGGCGTGGTGATGAGCGCCGAGGTGCCGGCGCGCCGGGCATTCACCGCTGATATCGTCGGGCGCCATGCGCTGACAAGCGGCCTGGCATTCGACCAGGTGGCGGTGATGGCCACGCTGCTCATTGGGCCGAATATCGCGGGCGTTCTGCTCCCAGACGTATCAGCCGGACTCCTGTTCGTGGCTTTCGCCGCCTGCTACGCCATTTCCGCCTTCCTCCTGCCGGCAGGCAGGTTCGGGCGAGCCACCCTCGGCGTGATGAAGCCGGCGTCGCTCTTCGGCTCCATCGGCGATGGCGTGCGGGTGCTCAAAAACAATCATGAACTCGCAGGCGCGCTCGTAGTGATCGGGGTTACAAACCTGCTCGGTTTCGCGTTCTTCCCGCTGATCCCGTACTTCGCAAGGGAAGTTCTCGGGGCCGGCGCGGGTGGGCTCGGCCTACTGATATCGGCGGAGGCCGCGGGCGGCCTGGTGGCGGTGCTGCTGATCGCATTCGTGGGCACCCACTTCAAGCATCACGGCCTGGGCGTCCTGCTGTTCGCCGCCCTGTGCAACGTCACCGGGTTCGGCCTGGCGTTTGCCCCAACCCTCCTGGGTACATGGGCACTGCTGGCGATGGCCGGCGGCTTTGCGGCCGCGCTCTCGATGTTCCAGGCCAACCTGCTCGTAATCGTTACGCCTGCGGAAGCACGTGGCAGGCTCGTCGGCGTCGAAATGGTGTTCGGCGGGGCCTACCCGCTGGGTTCACTGCTTGTCGGCGCGCTGGCTGGCACGCTGACGCCGTTTGCGGCGATCGTCGTCCTGTCTGCTCTGGGCCTCGTCATGACCGGCCTGATCGCGGTCGCCGTCCCCTCGCTGCGCGGGCCGACCCGGACTAGGCCTGTCGCTGCCGCTGTTTGAGGCCTTCCTTCCCGATTTCACATGGCGAACATCACGCAGATTCCGGTCAGTCCAGTACGCGCTTCGGCACTTAGCCGTGGCCCGCTGGCGTCGCTCGCTTCGATCCGGCCGCTCCGGCACCCCGCCTTCCTGCGGATCTGGTTTTCGAGCATCTTCACGTACCCGGCGAGGGTTGCCGAAGTAACCACCCTTGCATGGCTTGTGGTCGAACGCACCGATTCACCCTTCGCGGTTGGCCTGCTCTCGTTCTTCCGGTTTACGCCATTCCTCATCGCCGGCCCCGTGATGGGCGTGGTCGCGGATCGCATTCCCCGATTGAGGGTCGTCCGCATCTCGCAGTCGAGCCTGGCGATTCTGACGCTCGCCATGGCTGCGCTCGTCTTCTCGGGACGGCTCGAGCTCTGGCACATCTTCGCCTACACGAGCCTGAGCGGCCTGCTCTGGACGATTGAGGTGCCAGCCCGGCGGACTTACCTGATTGGTGTAGCAGGCAGGCGGGGCGCTACCAGCGCCGTGTCGCTCGATATGCTCGCGTGGACGATCGGAACGCTGGCAGGTTCGAACCTTGCGGGCATCGTGTTGCGTTTCGTGGACGCCGGTTACGTGTTCGTCGCTGTATCAAGCCAGTACCTGCTGTCGATGTGGCTGATGCGACGCTTGCCACGCCTCTGGCGGACACGCCAGTCAGCCCGTGAGCCATTCACCCGATCCCTCTTCGAAGCAGTCCGGTACGCGCGCCAGAGCCGCGCCCTCATAGCCGTCATCGCGGTTGTGGCCGTGCAGAACCTGTTCGGCTTTACTCATGAGGCGCTCGCCCCGGTCTTTGCAAAGGACGTCCTCGGGACGGGTCCCGCACTCTTTGGCCTGCTGCTTTCCGCGCCTGCAATAGGCTCGATCGTCACGACAGTGATGATCTCGGCGGCAGGGCCCCGCCTGCGCTATCACGGGCGATTGCTGCTCGCGGCCAGCGCACTCCTGGGCGGCCTCGGGATCGCGTTTGCCTTCTCACGCTGGTACGCGGTCTCATTCGGCGTCTTCCTGATGATCGGCGTTGTTGGCGGCGCCTTCAGCGTAATGCATTCGAGTCTCTATCTGATCCTGACGCCAGATACGATGCGGGGACGGATGCTCGGCCTCCAGGCATTCGTGATCGGCGCGTACCCGATAAGCAGTCTGGTCGTGGGCGCGATTGCCGCCGCTCTCACGCCCACGCTGGCCGTCACGATCATGGCGACCGCCTGTCTCGTTGCGCTCGGCGTCATCTTCCTCGCCTTCCCGGAGATGCGGCTGCCCACGGACTCGCTACCTCGCGGACGTTCAGCTGCGCTTGCGGACTCGGAGCTGCGGAGAGAGACGCGTCCTGAGCCGCGCTGAATCAGTTCGCCCTGGAATCTGCGGGTTTCGGCGCGCGCTCCGCGAATTCCAGCCAGTTGCCGTCCGGGTCCTGGAAATAGAATGCGTAGCGGGCCCACGGGAATTCGACATCGCGAAGGGATGGCGGGCCGGTCACCGCGGCGCCTGCGTCCCTGACGCGGTCATACCAGCTCCGCACGTCGTCGACGAGCATTCCACAGTGCGACGACCCGACACGGTTTCGTTCCCTCTCCACGGTGCCGTCGGTCCCTTTCGGCGCCAGGTATTGGATCAGTTCGATGGAATGTCCATCCCCTATCCCGACGAAAGCCGATCGCAGCCGCGCGCCCTTGTATCCGACGACGGTCGAGATCCATTCGCCTTCAAGCTCGGTCGGAGGTCGTTCGACCCGCATGCCCAGCACCTCCGTGTAGAACTTCAAGGACCGGTCAAGGTGGGCAACCACGAAACCGGTGTGGTACAGGGCACGGATTTCCATATTTGGCTCCCCTCACCCGCCCTCCGGGCACCCTTTCCCCGATTCGATCGGGGCGAGGCGATCGCAGGATGATCTTCGCATCAACCGAGGCCTCGCCTGGCAACGGAGACGCCAGACAGCGCGGCTGTCGTCCCCCGGTCGAGCGGGAAGGACGGACGGTGGGACCGGGGCAGGGCGACGTCATGGGACCCTAGTCCAGGTGAAAGACCTCCCGGAGTTCTCGCATGTTTTCGTCTGGCCGGCCGCCGCCCAGATTTTCGAAGTAAGGGGCCATGAACGCCTGCCAGCGGGCGTTCACGTCTTCCTTTGCCATCCCGCTCAGCGCCTTCTGGAACGAATCCAGCACCTCGACGTAACCGAACAGGAGGCCATCGGAGCGCATGAAAAGCGAGTAGTTGTGCCAGCCGTGCCGGGTAAGCGCGGCCAGCATGTCAGGCCAGACCTTTCGGTGGTGTTCCCTGTAGGGCTCGATTCGATCGCGTTTTACCTTCAGCAAGAACCCGATTCTTTGATGCTTTCTTGGCCGGTCCGGCGGCGCGTCGAGATGGAATACCTCGGTCATCGGCACTCTTGTCCGGCTCTCGAACAATGGCGACATGTACTCGCCCCAACGTGCGCTCACAGGTTCAGCGGCCATATCTGCAAAAGCTTCGTCGTGGTCGTCGGGCATCTCCAGGTAGAAGTGCAGGTAGCCATCGGCATCCATGAAGATGGAGTAGTTGCTGTGGCCGTGCCTGCGCAACGCTTCCAGCATATCTGGCCACACCTTGCGGTGGGCGTCGACGTACTCGGGGATGCGGTCCTTCTTCACCTTCAGTTGCATCGAGACGCGCTTCATCTCTGCTCCTCTTCCCCGATTCACGAGACGTTCAATCGGAAGCCTGCGATCTGGGTCACTCGATTTCGCCCCCAGCGAGCGGTCAGGAGGCGATTCTGGGCGAACGGTACCCTATGCGCTGCGCTTTCGCCAACCTGAGCACGATGAATCCCTCGGAGGCAGACATGAAATCCTTCGGACAGGCGCTCGATCTCAAGAACGACCCCGCGACGATCGACCTCTACAAGCGCTATCACCGTGAGGTCTGGCCTGACGTCGTCAATTCGCTCAACGCCGCCGGCATCAAGAAGATGAAGATCTTCCTGCTCGGCAACCATCTGTTCATGTACTACGAGGCGCCGGACGATTTCGTGCCGGAACGGGACTTCCAAAAGTACACGAGCAACGCGCAGTCCAGGGAATGGGACCAGCTCATGCGGACTTTCCAGCAACAAGTCGCGGAAGCAAGGCCGGAAGACTGGTGGACGCCGATGGAACTTGTATACGACCTCGATTGGCCAGTGGGGCAGCACCGTCGGCTCTCGTAGAGACTCTACGATTGGAAGCCCGACGCGGGCTGCCGTGGGTAGTTCTCCATCTCGTCCCGGTGCTTGCGTGGGCGGGAGTCATCTTCTGGTTGTCCGGTCGGAGCGCGGATCAGGCCGAGGACTACCTGGGGCCGTTCTCCGGGGTCCGCTATGTCTCCGGGGTATTCCATTTCGGGGAGTACTTCGTGCTGACGCTGCTCCTCTTCCGAGCACTGGCTGAGTGGCGAAGAAGGGCATCGTCCGGACAGGCGCCTTTAATGCCGCTGACCGGTTTCGTCCTGGCACATATCGCAGGGCTGACATCGATGCTCTACGCGATATCGGACGAATACCACCAGACGTTCGTCAGCGGACGGGTCTTTTCGGTCGAGGACCTGGCGATCGATCTCGCAGGCACGGTGACCGGGATCGGCGTTGCCTGGGGATGGGTTGCCTGGAGGCGCGCGGCGCCGGGCCTTCGTTGACAGAGTACGGTGCCGGGCCGACTATGAGACCCTTCCCGAACCAGGCTTCGATCCGCCTCCCTGCCAAATCGGGAGGTCCAACGATGAATGCTCAACCAACTCCGGACAAGGGTGACCCCAGGAACATGCTTTTCGGCATGATCGAAGAGACGGTGCGAGTCGCCGAGGATTTCGTCCGTCCGCCACTTGATTCGTGGGCCGCAGCGCTGATTTACGACGACGTTCTCCCCGGTCTTTTCCAGGCGCGTATGTACGTCGAAGTCAGCCAGTTCAGGGCCCCCGAAGTCCGCGATGGCCTGTTCATGGCCCTGCAGGCCGCGCACAAGCTCACCGACGGCGACCCTCGTTACGTCAAGCTCGTCAACCGTCTGCGCCTCCTGCTCGAAAAGGCGGAATTCGCACGGCGCGCCGAATGAATCCGCGATACTGAAGGCCGAATGCCACCCAGGTTCCATGCTGACTTTCACGTTGATGAGCGATTTCAGGGCCTCGTTGCCCCGGAAACGCTCGTTCGCGTCGCGGAACTGGCTCTCAGGAGGGAACGGCTCAGCGGCCCGACGCGTGCTTCGATCACGATCACGGACGATGAAGCCTTGCAGCGGCTGAATCGCGAGTTCCGCGGCGAGGACAAGGTGACCGACGTGCTTTCGTTTGGCGCCTCACCGAACGCCCGTGATGGAAAGGTCGACCCAAGCGACTTCCCCACAGGGCCTGGCGAGGTAGCGACGCTCGGGGATGTCATCATTTCGTACCCTCAGGCTGAGCGGCAGGCAGCCGCCGCGGGCCACCCGGTCGGCCGGGAGCTTGCACTCCTGACCATTCACGGCGTCCTGCACCTGCTTGGTTTCGACCACGCTGATATCGATGAGGAGCGCGTCATGTTCAAGAAACAGGATGCGATTCTCGAACAGGTCCTCGGCACGACATCGGCCCGGGACCGGAGCTGATACATGCCCGTCGAAGGACAGGTCTATTACCGCAAATGGCGTCCGCAGCGTTTCGCAGACGTCGTGGGGCAGCAGCACGTGGCGGTCACATTGCGGAACGCGGTCGCTACCGGCCGCGTGGCGCACGCCTACCT
>JACQUF010000378.1 GCA_016210435.1 Chloroflexota bacterium | reverse complement strand
GGTCAATGCGGAGCATGATCTGGCGGAGCCAACCTGCGGTCGCCGGGTCAATGCGGAGCATGATCTGGCGGAGCCAACCTGCGGTCGCCGGGTCAATGCGGAGCAAACCTGCTTCTTCGATTCCTTCCTCGGGAACGTGATGCGCAGCACCCCGTGGTCGACACTGTCCGGGAGCCGCAGGGCTCCATATCTATTTTCGCTCTCGCGAGACGCCTAATGGCTTATTGCGTCCGCGTTGCAGTCGTAGCTGGCGCTACAAGGCACAATATAGTTCTTGATAAAGATATTATCAAGAATATCTATCTTACAGGTGCCAAACTATTGATGTTTAATGCGTAGCCTTCTATCATTGAACGCTGAAGGCAGGGCCAATGGCTGACTTCTATTCAATCCTCGGCGTCGGACGCGATGCCAGCATCAAGGAAATAAAGGACGCCTACCGCAGGCTCGCCCGGCGCTACCACCCGGATGTGAACCCGGGAGACAAGTCTGCCGAGGCGAAGTTCAAGCAGATAAACGAGGCGTATCACGTCCTTTCGGACCCGAAGACCCGCAAGGACTACGAAGAGTTTGGAGAGAACTGGCGACGTGCCGCACAGTTCCGCCAGGCCGGGGCAGGTGCAGGCAGAGGGCCGGGTGGTGCGGAATGGTTCGAACCAACCGGCAGTAGGTCGTTCGGCGGGGTCGAGGACATCCTCGGCCGGTTCGGCTTCGGGACCCCCGGGCGTGCAGGCGGCTTCCGGACTGGCTTCGGTGAAGAACAGCCTTTCGGGTTCGGTGGCCCGGCCGCGACCAGGGCCGCTCAGGAAGTGCTAGTCGAGATAAACCTCGCCGAGGCGTTCTCTGGGACCACCCGACTGATCTCGTTCAACAGGGAAGAACCGTGCGCCTCATGTGGCGGCACCGGCCGGCGCGGCAGGGGCGTATGCGCGACATGTTCGGGAAGGGGCGCGTCGGCACGGGTCGTCCGGCTCGAAGTGAAGATTCCCGCAGGGATCGACGAGGAAGGAAGGGTCAGAATCCGTCCGTCCGAGGACGCGGAAATCATCCTCGCCGTTTCGGTGAAGCCGGATCCCCGCTTCCGCAGGGAAGGCGCCGATCTCCATACCGACGTCGAGGTGCCCTATGTCGACGCGATCCTTGGCGGCGAAGTGCGGGTGCCTACGCTCACTGGCCAGATAGCGCTGAAGATCCCGCCGGGGACCTCAAGCGGCAAGACCTTCCGGATCGCGGGGAGGGGGATGCCGCGGATGGGTGGTGGCGATCCGGGTTCCCTCTTCGCCAGGGTGGCGGTTTCGGTGCCGGAGTCCGTCACTGAAGAGGAACGTGCACTGATTCAGCGATTGCGCGGCATGCGCAACGGGACCGGAGTGAGATGAATCAACGAACCAAAAGCGAGGCCGCGGTGGGATACGACGAGCCGTGCTACACGATCAGCATCGTGGCGCGGATCATCGGCGTCCATCAGCAGACGCTTCGGATATATGAACGCGAAGGCCTGATCGCGCCCCTCCGCTCGGAGGGCAACCGCAGGCTCTATTCGCATCGCGACGTGGATCGCCTGCTCCGCATGAAGGGCTGGATAGACGAACTCGGCGTTAACGTCGCAGGCGCTTTCGCGATGGCGCGCCTTACCGAGCGAATCGACCAGCTTGAGGCCGAGCTCCAAGCGATGCGGTCTGAGCTGGTCGCCCTTCGCTCGGGCCGCCGGGCGTTGCCGAGCAACACATAGCGATTGCCTCACGTCCCGCCGCCGAGGCGGGCAATGGAGATAGAAAGTGGTACTGCGACAGGAAGATTTCACCGCCCAGGCTCAGGAGGCGATCGCCGCATCGCAGCAGCTCATGAGGCGGTACAACCACAGCCAGTGGGATTCGGAGCACCTGCTGCTCGCGCTCCTGGAAATTGGGGAGGGCGTGCCCCGCCAGGTCTTCAAGCTGATGGGGATCGAACCCGAGATTGTGGTCAGCAGGCTTGAGGCCGCCCTCGAAGGCGCACCGCGTGTCGGCCAACCTGTCACACAGGTCTACGCCACACCGAGAGTCCTGCAGGCGCTGGAGAACGCCCGCGCCGAGGCCAAACGGCTTCGAGACGAATTCATCGGAACCGAGCACCTGCTGCTCGCCATCGTCGCGGATGGCCGCGGGCAGTCGGCGGCGATCCTCGGCGATTTCGGAGTCACGCAGGAGCGGATCTACAAGGCACTGCAAACGATTCGTGGCTCACAGCGCGTGACCGACCCCCACGCAGAGGAGAAATACCGCGCGCTGGAGAAATACAGCGCGGACCTCACGGCGCTTGGCCGCGAGGGCAAGCTCGACCCGGTGATCGGCCGCGAGAACGAAGTCAACCTGATCATGCAGATCCTGATGCGCCGCACTAAGAACAACCCCGTCCTGATAGGAGACGCGGGAGTCGGGAAGACGGCGATCGTCGAAGGGCTGGCGCAGCGGATTGTCAATGGCGACGTCCCAGAGGCGCTCAAGAACCGGCGGGTGATCTCGCTCCAGATGGGGGCGCTGGTTGCGGGTTCGACGCTGCGAGGGGAGTTCGAAGAACGGCTCAAGGCGATCCTCGATGAAGTCAAACGCGCCGAGGGAGAGATCGTGCTGTTCATCGATGAGATCCACACGGTCGTGGGCGCCGGCGCTGCCCAGGGCGCGATCGACGCCAGCAACATGATGAAACCCGCCCTCGCCCGGGGCGAGCTGCAATGCGTGGGGGCGACGACCCTGGACGAGTACCGGAAACACATCGAATCGGATGCTGCCCTGGAACGCCGGTTTTCGCCCGTCTACGTGGAGGAGCCGAATTTCGAAGACGCGGTGAAGATGCTGCAGGCGCTTCGGCCGCGCTACGAACAGCACCACGGGGTCACGGTGGAAGATGCCGCGCTCGAAGCCGCGGTCAGGCTGAGCCAGCGCTACATCACGGGGCGGCGACTGCCGGACAAGGCGATCGACCTCATGGACGAAGCCGCGGCGAAGCTGCGAATCCTGGCGACGGCGATGCCGCAGGAGTTCAAGGTTCGCGAATCGGAAATCCGCCGCCTGAAAGAGGAAGGCGACGCGGCATCACTCCGGGCCGACCACGCGAAGGCGGCGAGTCTCCGGCAGGAAAGGCTCAAGCTCGAGTCGAAGCACCAGCAGGAACTGGAAGCCCTGAGCAAAGAGCAAAAAGTCGAGATGATCGTGACGGCCGAGCGGATCGCCGAGCAAGTGGCATCCCGGACAGGCATTCCGGTGGCCCGGCTCGTCGAGGGTGAGGCAGAGCGGCTGCTGCACCTGGAGGAGAGGCTGCACAAGCGCATCATCGGGCAGGACCGGGCGATTGCGGCGCTCGCCGACGCGATACGCCGCGCCCGTGCGGGGCTCAAGGACCCACGCCGGCCGATCGGTAGCTTCATCTTCCTAGGACCCACAGGTGTCGGGAAGACGGAGCTTGCCAAGGCGCTCACCGAATTCCTCTTTGACGATGAGGAAAACATGGTCCGAGTGGACATGTCCGAGTACCAGGAGAAGCACACCGTTTCCCGGCTCATTGGGGCGCCGCCTGGCTATGTCGGGTACGGCGAAGGCGGCCAGCTGACGGAAGCTGTGCGGCGGCGGCCGTTCCGGGTAGTTCTCTTCGATGAGATCGAAAAGGCGCACCCGGAGGTCTTTAACGTGCTCCTTCAGGTCCTGGACGATGGACGCCTCACGGATGCCCAGGGCCGCACGGTCGACTTCCGCAATACGGTCATCATCATGACCAGTAACATCGGGACCGAGGCGGTCGCCCGGGAAGCGATAGGATTCCGCCGGGTGGACTCCACGGCTGAGGAACGAGAGCGCGTACGAGAGCAGCTTGAGGAGGCGCTCAAGCGTGCGTTCCGTCCCGAATTTCTGAACCGGATCGATGACATCATCGTGTTCGATCCGCTCACCCAGGACGACCTCGTCAAGATCGTCGATCTCGTGGTGCAGGAAGTGGGCGGGCGGCTAGGTGAACTGGGCGTGACTGTCGAGCTTTCTGCTTCGGCCAGGCAGTGGCTGGCCAAGGAGGGGTTCCACAAGGTGTACGGGGCGCGGCCGCTGCGCAGGGCCGTCGAGCGGTACGTTGAAAACCCGCTGGCGAAACGGATCCTGACGGGCGACTTCAAGAAGGGCGCACGTGTCCAGGTCGATGCCGGAACCGTGGGGCTCACATTCGAAGCCATCGAAGAAGAAAGGCCGGCGTCGGCCGTGGCCGGGGGGTGACGTAAGCTATAGGCCTTCTCGAAAGCGGTTCCGTTGTCCCGGTGGCGTGATCGAGGCCTCGGGAAGTCGGCGAAGGCGAGGGGGAAGTCGTAGCGGAGGGGGGTCGACAGCAATCGGCCTCCCTCTCGTCATATATGGGTACTTCTGAAAGCCTGTGGGTCAAAGGCGCTGCGCGTATGTTTAACGGGGCACAGCGCTGGGCCACCGGCCAGCTTTCGACCTGGCAGCGCGCCGCTGTTCTCGGCGTCGTGATCGGTGTCACCGTCTTCGGCCTGGTTTTCTGGGTTAGCGGGCGGCTCGAAACCAAGGACGTCGGGTATACCGGCGTCTTCCTCGTTAACCTGATCGGCAGCGCGTCACTCATCCTTCCGGTTCCGGGCGTGGCCGCGGCATGTATCGCGGCCTTCCCGGATACCGGCCTGCACCCGTTGGCCGTGGGGCTGCTCGCGGGCCTCGGACAGGGGATCGGCGAGATCACCGGCTACCTGGCAGGCAAGAGCGGCCAGACGCTCTTTGCGCGAAATCGGTACTACAACCGCGTCCGGGCGTGGACGATGAAGGGCGGCGGGATCGTACTGTTCTTTTTCGCGCTGGTCCCGAACCCGATCATGGACTTGGCCGGGATCGCGGCCGGGAGCCTCGGGTACCCGTTCACGAGATTCGTGCTGTTCGTGGGTATCGGCAAGATCCTGAGATCGATCGGGATCGGCTACGGCTGCTACTACGGAATCGAGTTCCTGACCCGGCTGGTATAGGACACGATGGCGTAGGATTCGCGATTCCCGGCTGGACGGCCATGCAATCAAGGAATGAGAGACCCGTGCCCGCCACGGAGTCAAGCCTCGGAACCGGACCGCTGCTACGGATCGCCGCCAAACGTTCAGTGGTCATCAGGACTGCGGTCCTTCTTCTGATCGCGGCGTACCTGGTTTTCATCGCCGCGCTCTGGCTGGCCGGCAGGTTTCAAATAGAAGCAATCGGATACCCGGGAGTCTGGGTGGTCGCCTTCATCGGGGCGAGCTCGATCATCCTGCCGGTCCCCGGCCTTGCAGGGGTTTGCGCTGCCGCGGCGCCCGCGGCGGG
>JACQUF010000385.1 GCA_016210435.1 Chloroflexota bacterium | reverse complement strand
GGTTAGAACCTACCCGTCTCACGCGCTACGACATGGCGGAGTTTGCCCGCCGTGCCCGGGACATGGGCGTTGACTACATCGGTGGCTGCTGCGGGACCGGCGCCGTGCATCTCCGCGAGATGGCGCGGGCGCTCGCAAAGCTCACTCGACAGGAGACGTGGACACCGAACCCGGACGCTCCCATGAGCGACACGGAGTGGAACTGGCGGCGGATCCACCGGGAGCAGCCTGGTTCAGCGTGACGCGGCGCGCCGTTTTTTTCGGGGACGAAAACGAAAACTTCCGGCGTCACGTTTCGGTAGCGGCTTCCTGTGACGGAATCACAAATCGCCGGCAGCGAGATCCCGATCACGAAGTCGGAGGCACGGCTGGCCCGCGACCGGATGCGGGTCGATCTGGAAGGCAGGACCTGCTAAGCAGCCTGAACGAAATCGCTCGTAACGCGGTTCGGCGAAATGTATAGTCCGCGGGCGGGTAGTCGTTCGAGTATTTCGTCAAGCTCGCGGCGGGTCATTTCGCCCTGGATGAACAGGGGCTTCTCTTCGAGAATCCTCGCGAAAATCGGTATCCGGTCGTGAACGGTGAAAGGCGTCGATCCGGTATCCAGGGAGACCTGGATCGCAGTGGGGTACCTGTCTTTCAACAGCACATCCACGTGATGCAGGTAGCCTGAGTGAAGGTGGGTGATGGAGTAGTCGAACGCCTTGCAGATCTCGACATCGTACGGGAAGAAGAATCGCTCGTAGTGCCTGGCTGAGACTGACGAAGCGACGTCGCATTGGGTGCGCACGACCGTCCCCGGCGACCAGACTGCGAAGGCATTGCACAGGCCGCCGCGGAGGCGTGGCACGAGGTTCTGCTGGGCCCGGGCTACCGCTATGAACGTTTCAGTGCATCGCTCTGTCAGTGCCTGGATTTCGCGCGGCTGGTCGTAGAGCGCGACGCACATTTCGGTGTGACCTAACAATGCAGAGACGAGGTCGATCGGACCTCGCTGCAAGCACTGCACAACTTGATACGAGCCTCCAGAGTCGGCGACCAGTGTCCGCGTAAACTCGGTCAGCAAGTCGAGCCACGGATTGTTGTCCAGCCCTGGTATCGCGCTGAGCTGGTCGGGTCCTTTCAGGTAGGGCCAGGAATAAATGCCGCCTGTGTCCAGACGCGGGATCACCGGGCAACCCAGCACCGCCTCTACCCATGGAATCTTGCCCCACGGCGCTCGGGTGACGAGAAGGTCGCCCACCGTGAGCGGGCCTTCGCGCTGAGAGTCGCGCCGCCTGATCGGGAACTCCTCGATACCCACGATCAGTTTCGGGTCGATCATGCCGGTCGCGAGAGGTTCGCCTTGCTCGCACAGGATCGTGCCGTCCGCCAACGGAATGCTGATCCCGTGAAGCGGGGCGTAAAGGGAATCCGCTTCCTGCGCGGTCAGGTTGAGCAGCGGCCGTTCCACGCTGGCGCGATCCCAGAAGGCCTTATGGCGGGCGAGGAGCTGACTTAGCTTGTGCTCCGGCACTACAGTCCCCTGCGTTAACTACGAAGGTCACGATCTAACCGCGGACCTGCGGCTAATCCGGTTACGCCCAGATAACGCCGAGGGTCTGAGGAATCCGTGAGGACGCGGTCCCTGATCGTGAGGGTCCCATGAGGACGCTGCCCGGCGTGGTGGCAGGCCGCCCGCTATACGCCCGCCGCCTGTAACGCGTCGTAGCAGAACCTGGCGGTCTTCCAGGGCTCGTAGCCCGGCTTTCGAGACTGCTGAACGCTGACTTCGGCGTAGATCGGAAGGTGGCCCAGGCCGTTCTTCCTGAGGGCCCGCACGAATCCCGGCAGGTCGAGCGTACCCTCACCCGTCAGGCAGTACTGAACCTTGCCGTCGACCCTTCGCCCGTCCTTCACGTGGACCATGACCGAATGGGGGGCGCAAAGTTCGACGCTGTGCTCAACGTCTGCCCCCTCGACGTAGAAATGGCTGATGTCGAGGTCGAGCTTCAGGCTGGGGTGGCGGGTCTCCTCCATGAGCCAGACGGCCTTCTCAGGCGTCTCGAAGTCGGTCCCGGCGTGAGCTTCCACGGCGATGACGATGTCGTGCCGCGCGGCTGCGTCGGCTATTCGTAGGAAGTCATCGCGGACCTGCTCCTTGCCCGAATCCCAGGGCGGCGGGTTGCGGCCGGATGTCCGGAACTTTGCGAGCGTCCTGGTCATCATCGCTTCGCGTTCGCTTTCGGGAGCGCAAACGTCGATCAAGCCGAAGAGGATTGGCGAGGGAAAGCCGAGCTTCCTCGACAGGGCTGCAAGCTTGTGCTGCGCTACGGTTCCAAATCTGTGCGGAGCGGTCGGCCAGTCGTCAGCTGCACAGATCTCCAGCGCCTTGTATCCGATCTCACGGATCTTCGGCAGCGCCTCGAATGGATCGACCATCTGAAGCGCGTACGTTGAGCAGCCCAAGTTCAAAGCCACAGATGAGTGCTCTCCCATGAACTCCGATTGGACGGACAACGGTAGAGGCTACGCCGGTGGCGACGGTGGAAGATGGCTGGTGGAGCTGAGGGGACGAAATCGAGAACCTTCTCGATTGAAGTGAAATTTGAAGACCCCGCCTGCATCGGATCGGCTCGTGTCGTTGTTTAACGTGGAGACGAGGGAGACCCGAACCGCTCTTCTTGACCGAGACCTCCCAGACGGTGATTGCCTTTCGGCACCATGAGGTCAGCCCTGACTGGTTGGTGCCGTACGGTGCGGCACCAATCTCATTTACCAAGTCGTCTCATGAGGTTCTGACAGTGCTCGTTGTTCGGATCACGCTGGCTTCCTATCCTCGCAACATCCCTGGCGCGATCGTCGTTCCCTACATTCAGATAAAGCCAAGCCAGCCGCGAGCAACTCGTTGCAGACAGATCGCCGATCCGCCTCTCCATCGCTTGGATGACTCGTTCAAGAAGCGCCCGAACCGC
>JACQUF010000386.1 GCA_016210435.1 Chloroflexota bacterium | reverse complement strand
TTCGAGGCTGATGTCTACGCCTTCGCTCTTCGCGGCGTCGATATCGCGGAGGATATCGCCTACTTGTCCCGCGCTGTCCGGCTGCGTGCGGTAATGGGAAAAATGGACTTTCACCCCGGAGCGGCGCCCGATTTCGAGCGCCTCGGGAACCCCGCCGCCGCCAAAACCGCGATCACGGTTGTGATCGCGCAGGTGTGTGACGTAGACACCACCCAGTTCTGCGACGACCTTGTTGAGTTCAATGAGTTCGTGCGTATCGCTATAGGCGTTGGGATAGTAGGACATACCGGTGGCGAACCCCCGCGCGCCTTGTTCCATCCCCTCCTTCACGATGCGCTTCGCGCTCTCCAGGTCGTCCCCGCGCAACGGGACATCGCGGAAGCCGACCGTAGAAATTCGCACCGCTGCGTGGGGCACGAGCGAGACCACGTTGATCGCGACCTTGCGGTGGTAGTTGGCACGGAAGGCCGCGATCGACGACATGTCGAGGTCTTCCGGCGGCAGGCCGAGCAATCCGGAGAGATACCAGCGGTACATCCGGTAGTTCTCTGGGGACAGCGGCGCGTATGAGAGGCCGTCCTGGTCGAGGATCTCGGTAGTTACACCCTGGCGCAGCCCGTTGGCATGCTGGGGGTCGGTCAGCAGCGCGCCGTCCGAATGGGCATGCGTGTCGACAAAGCCGGGCGAGACCATCATCCCGTTCGCATCGATGACGCGCGCCGCTGTGGCCTCTGAGAGGTCGCCGATCGCCGATATCCGCTTCCCCTTTATGCCCACGTCGGCGCGGTACCCGGGGTTGCCGGTCCCATCGACTACTGTGCCGCCGGTTACGACGATGTCAAAAGCCACGCTTGTTCTCCTTGGTCCTGAGTTCCCCCTGGAGGGAGGGCGGCTGAGGGTGGAGGCGCCGCGACATCTGCGTCCCCTCAACAGGAGGGCGACACGTCAGATGAGGACCGCTCCTCCACCCCCTCAACCCCCTCCTTCCAGCGGAGGGGGACGGATTTTCACGGGATCGAGAGCGTAAGGGAAATGGGACGAACGCGCCAGCCAGCAGGACCGGCTCGAAGGCCGGTGCGCATGGCGCGTGTCCAAACAGCCGCGAAACGAAGAAGCCTCCCCGAGTTCACGAGGAGGCCTCTTCTGTTTTTTACGTTGGCCAGGCGGCCATTCGATCCCGAATTAGTCCGCCGCGCCGGTCGCGGCAGCCACCCGCACTGGCACATCCGCGGGGTACGCCTCCGTGCCGTGCTCGGGTACGTCGAGACCAGCGAGTTCCTCTTCTTTGGATGCGCGAAGGCCGATGGTCTTCTTGATCGCGTAGAAGGTAATGGCCGCAGTGGCCACGGTCCAGGCGATGACGACCAGCACGTCGATGATCTGGAGAACGAGCTGGTTAGCACTGCCATCAACCAGGCCGCTCACGTCGAGGTAGGTGCCATCGGCGAAGATGCCCACTGCGAGCAGGCCCCAGATCCCGGCGCCGGCGTGTACGGGAACCGCACCCACAACGTCATCCACTTTGAGCACGCGCTCCACCAGGTAAGCGGTGCCTATCATCACTGGCGCGGCGACCGCACCAATGACGACCGCGGCCCACGGAGCCACGAACGCGCACGGCGCAGTGATGGCCACCAGTCCTGCCAGCGCGCCGTTGCATGCCAACACAAGATCGGCCTTGCCGGTGCGGGCAAACTTCCAGTACATCGCCACCACCGCGCCGGTCGCGCCAGCGAGGAAGGTGTTGACGGCAATTACCGAAATCCTGAGATCGGTCGCCGCTAGCGTGCTGCCCGGGTTGAAGCCGAACCAGCCGAAGAACAGGATGAAAGTGCCAATCGCAACGTACGGAAGGTTGTGCCCCTTGATCAGGTTCGGCGTGCCATCGCTGTTGAACTTCCCGATGCGAGGTCCAACCATCCACGCGCCGACCAGGGCAGCAAGGCCACCGACCGTGTGTACGACGCCTGAACCGGCGAAGTCACGCGCACCGATTGCCCCGCCAATGTGGAGAGTACCGAGCCAGCCACCGCCCCACATCCAGTGCCCGTAGATCGGGTAGATCAACGCGCCGATGATGAAGCTGTACGCGAGGTAGGCGGTGATCTTCATGCGCTCGGCCACCGCGCCGGCAACGATGGTCGCCGCGGTCGCGGCAAACACCATCTGGAAGAACCAGCCCATGATGGTCGAGACGTCGTAGTTCTCGCCGGTAAGGAAAAACCCCGAGAATCCGATTACGGTGTTACCGTCTTCGAGCCCGGGCCAGAGCTTTGAACCGCCGAACATCAGGGCGAACCCGAAGGCCCAGAACCCGAGGGACGCGATGCAGAAGTCCAGGAACGACTTCGTCATGTAGTTCATGGTGTTCTTGGACCGAATGAGGCCGGCGCCCAGGAAGGCGAAACCCAGCTGCATGAAGAACACCAGGAAACCGGCAATCAGGGTCCACGCCATATTGAGGCCGGCATTCGGATTGGCCGCGATCGTGTCTGCGCCGTTGGGATCGGCAGCGTGAACGAGCGCGGGAATCCCGAAGAATGCCACGCCCAGCGTGGCGACCATCAAACCTATGCGAGTCCATCGACTCTGAATGAAACGACGCATATGCGCGCGCGACCTCCCCTACATGCCAGGCGGGCCGTTGCGGCCCGCCCGTTTCTACCTGTTACCGAGAGTGGTGACGTCGTCTCTCGTGCCTGCCTCATGTCGCTTACGAAGCTTGCTCGGCAAGACGACAAAGGCGATGAAGAGCACGGCGAAGAAACCAACCGCAAAAAGCGCCTGTGCGGGCATTAATCCCTCCCAAATGGAATCTCGAACCGTTCTAGCGACAATGTTGTCGAGGAGCTGTTACACGGGCATGTCGGACCTGTTACGACCGCGTAACAATGATGTGTCGCGGGGTGGGGGGTTCCGCGCGCAATGCAAACGAGCGCGCGGCTTTGCTGTCACATACCGGAAATATCGCCGTAACACAGATGTCACGCCCGCGTAACGCGGTCGCAACCGCCGTTTAACAGGGCATTGCTAGCCTGCTGGTATTGCCGATTTCGTGAAACGAGGCTGATCGATGTCCGCTCCGTCCGACGATGTCGCCGCGCCCGTCCTGATCAAGGGTCCTCGTCGCATGCCCCTTCAGCGTTCGCTCTCAGAGTGTGGGATACATCTCGACCTGGACCTGTTCACGGTGGGATTCGGTAAGACAACACTCGAGTTGACAGCCCGCGAGTTAGATCTGCTGCGCGTGCTCCTCGAGGAGCACGTAAGGGTCATTTCGCGCCGCGAGCTCCACGACAGGATCTGGGGCGCGGGCGATTCCAAGGCACGGGTTGTCGACACTTACATTTCCCGTCTACGTCGTAAACTGACCACGGCGGGCCACCCAGGTATTCGCTCGATCTACATGCGCGGATACCGCCTGTTGAACCCCGCCGACTAAGCCTTTCCCTTCTGACGCGGGGGCTTCCGTGAAGCACATCCTGGCGATCATCCAGCCGACTCGTCTCGTGCCCGTCAAGGAGGCACTGCAGAAGGCCGGCGTCAAAGGCATGACCGTCACCGAAGCCAGCGGATTCGGTCAGCAAGGCGGCGTGACCGACACCCTCCACGGTGTCGAATACCGCGTCGATCTATTGCCGAAGATCCGGATCGACGTCGTTGTCCCGGACAAGCTCCTGGACCGTGCCGTGGAGGCGATCATCGACAGCGCCAGGAGCGGCCGCATCGGCGACGGCAAGATCTTCGTGACTGAGGTCAAGCGCGCGTACCGGATCCGGACAGGGGAGCGCGACGACGCCGCGCTCGTCGAGTCCGTTGTCCCGCCGGTCGAGCAATCGGAGCAGCCGAAGAAACCCCGCCGGCGATTGCGGCTCCGGCGCCGCAAGAAGGCGCCTGCCACAAAAAAGTGACTCCAGCCTCAGACCGCGACTACGGGCCTTACAGCGGCTGGCGGCTGGTGTACCCCTGATCGGATTCGTGCCAGAAGGCCACCTCAGGCTCGCCGATCTTCCAGCAAAGCCACACCGGCCGCCCCTCGCGATCGCCGGGGAAATCTACGAGGCCAATATCGAAGTCCCGGATCTGAACCTCGCGCTCGCCGATCTGCTTCACCGCCGCCTCGAATTCTCGAAGACGGTTCGCAGCCGTCCGTTCTGCTTCCGAAAGCAGCGGGCTGAGGTCGTGCGACCCGTTGCCGCGAGCTTTGCTGCTCAGCGATTGGACCGCGGCCTGCGCCTCACGTAACGTTGCCGCCGCGGCTTTGACGTGCTGCAATTGCTGAGTCAGCCACGGCAGCAACTTGTTGGCATCGGACGGCGTGTATTTCATGTCCAATCACAGCGTGATCGTCGCCAGGGATCTGTGCAAGCGTTACGGTGACCTCCGGGCCGTCGACGGAATGTCTTTCGAGGTCCGCCATGGCGAGATCTTCGGAATGCTGGGGCCCAACGGCGCCGGCAAGACAACGACGATCGAGATCCTGGAAGGGATGCGCAAGGCGGACTCGGGGCAGGCCATCGTCGATGGTATCGACGTGGCTCGAAGCCCGAAAAAAGTGAAGGCCATTATCGGCGTTCAGCTGCAGTCTGCCGCGTTCTTCGATCACCTCAAGCTCACCGAGATCGTCAGCCTGTTCGGGGACTGCTACGCGACGCGCGTCGAGCCCCGGGTTCTTCTCGAACGGGTCGGGCTCCGCGAAAAGGCAGGCGCCTACTACCCGACGCTGTCCGGAGGGCAGAAGCAGCGCCTTTCGATCGCGGTGGCGCTGGTGAACAAACCTGTGGTGCTGTTTCTCGACGAACCAACGACGGGCCTCGATCCCCAGGCGCGACGGCACATGTGGGAACTCATCGGAAGCATCCGCGCCGCCGGAACGACGGTTGTGCTTACGACGCACTACATGGAAGAGGCGGAAGAGTTGTGCGACCGTGTGGCGATCGTCGACCGCGGAAAAGTGGTCGCCCTCGATTCACCCGCGGTGCTCGTCGATCGCCTCCTCGCCACGGGCTTCCGCCACAGTCGCGAGGTCAAGCCAGCGAACCTCGAGGACGTTTTCATCAATCTCACCGGGCACAGCCTCAGAGAGGAATAGATGCGCCTCTTTACATCGATGTCCGCGGCTTCGCTGAAGATGTATTTCCGCAACCGGCAGGCGATCTTCTGGTCGCTCTTCTTCCCTTTGCTCGTGATGCTGATTTTCGGGCTGCTCGACTTCGATCGCTTCAATCCGCCACACGCGGTCGTGATCGATGAGGCGGGCAGCGAGGTTTCCGCAAGATTCGTCGAGGCCGTCGGGCAAGTCGCCGATGATGGCGTCATCGACGTGCGCGAGATGGATCGCCAGGAAGCCATGAAGGAACTCGAGGAAGGCGACCTGCACGCGGTGATCATAGTCCCGCCCGAATTCGGGCAGGCAGGATCCATATCCACGGTACAGACCTACTACGACCGTAACCGGCCGCAGGAGGCCGGGGTCACTTTGAACGTGGTCTC
>JACQUF010000424.1 GCA_016210435.1 Chloroflexota bacterium | reverse complement strand
GGCGATTGCCTGAGCCCCTCACCCTCGCCCTCTCCCCCATGGGGCGAGGGGATCGGAGGCACTGCCTCTTCTCCCTCGATGGGGGAGGGCTGACGTACTGCCTCCTCCCCCCGTGTGGGGAAGGACTGAAGAGCGCCTGGTTCAACGATCCCTTCTCCCTTGATCGGAGCGGACCGACGAGAGCGCGGCTCAACTGCCTCCTCTCCCTCGATGGGAGAGGATCGAGGAGAGGGTGAATCGCCGTCGCCGCGCATCGCGGCCATTGCAGCTGCCCTGCCCGCGCGCGGTCCGCTGGCTATCGCAGCGCTATCATCAGCAGTACCAACAATGTGGCCGGCGAAGAGAATGGCGTCTGAAGCGGCGCCCGCCACGAATTCCCCCAGTTGCTCGTCGAAGCGCGCCCTCAGGCCGTCGTGCAGTGGCAATGAGATCAAGGGCTCCGTGCGCCCGGCGATGACGAGGAGATCACACCGAATCGCCCGTCGCTTGCCCCGGGCTTCGATCACTGCGGCGGTAACCGCCCTCTTGCCCCTCGCCGCGACTACTGACGCATTCGGAAGGACTTCCGCGCCAATGGCTTGCGCACGTTGCGCCGCATCAGCCGCTGGCTCGCGATCCCGGCTGTCGACGACGGCAACCACAGGGAGGCCGGCTTCGATCAGCTCCAGGGCGACGCCCCAGCCGCGATCATCGTTGGCCGCCACTACTGCACGGTTGCCCGCCCGCACTCCGTACAGGCGCGCCAGGCGCAACGCCGCGGATCCGAGCATCACCCCGGGCAGGTCGTTGTTTTCGAATAGCGCTGGCCGCTCTGCCGAGCCGGTCGCAATGACGACCCGGCACGCTCGGACCTTTACGAGCGTGTTGCCTTGGGACACGCCGATCAGCCGGCCTTCATAGAATCCGAACGCGGCCGCGTTCCCCAGATGCTCGATCTGCCGCGATGCCGCAACCAGGCTCGCGAGCCGCTTCGCGGCCTCGAATCCCCGCATCCCTGCGATCCGATCATCTCCGGTAGCGGGCGCCGCCTGCAGCCGAAGGTGACCGCCCAGCTGAGGCTGGTCGTCCACCAGCACGACTCGCGCCCCTTCGGCGGCCGCACCCAGGGCAGCCAGGCAACCAGCGGGGCCTCCTCCGATCACCGCGACGTCACAGTAGAGGTGCCGTTTCCGCGGATGCAGATCCGGCCGGGCGCCCGGTTCGACACGCCCCAGACCGGCAAGCCTTCGCAAGACGCCTTCGTAGACGGGCCACATCCACCGCGGCCGGATGAAGGTCTTGTAATAGAAACCGACGGGCAACAATCGATCGAAACGGTCGAACAGGGCCAGGAAATCGTTGCGGACCGACGGCCATGCGTTCTGTCCCTTGACCTGCATGCCGTCCCGGACCGCCTCGGTACACGCCCGCACATTGGGGACGCCATTGACCTCGACCATGCAGTTAGGACAGCGCCCTGCGCAGCAGAGCAGTCCTCGTGGCCGGTGATACTTGAAGCTTCGGGAAAGTACCCGGACGCCTGCCGCTGATAGCGCCGACGCTATCGTATCGCCTTCGTACGCTGCATACCTGCGGCCATCGAACTTGAAACTGCCCTGGCGCGCGCGCGAAATCTCTTCCCCCGCCCGCGGCGGCAGCCGCCCTGTCATCCCGAGACCGGCCCGGGCCGAAGAGCTTGCCCCTTCGAGAACCTCAGGGCGGCGCCTGAGGCTGTCGAAGGGATCTGTTGCATGTCGCCACCAAGGAACAGATCCTTCGCTTGGCTGAGGATGACAACGGTGCGACTACCTGACATCTTCTGACTCGTCGGCGACGGATCCGGTAGCCGCCTCTGGCAGCCAGGCCCGGACTACGCGGTTATCGCGGGTGTCCCGTTCGGCCTGGAACCAGCGGCGACATCCCATCCGGTGGAACCACCAGGCGCGTTCGACGCCGGCGACGTTGTTCCGCTCGTACAGGTAAGCCGTCCACGTTTCGCCGGAAGACCCCGGCTCTGGCCTCTTCTGAGCCTCGCCACCGTACCTGAACTCGTACACGTCGCGTGGGCCGCAGATCGGGCAGGGCAGAAGGAACGACACGAGGTACCGCCCTGAGCTCGCGGCTTCAGTCCTGGCGGGTCTGTCCGGGCACCCAGTGTGTGCCCACGAGCGGGATCTGCGTGATTGCTGCCGCTTCCACGGTAAGCGTTCGCATGTCCTCAGGGTCCAGGTTGTGGATGTTCGCCTTCCCGCAGGCCCGGGCGATCATCTGCACCTCGAGAG
>JACQUF010000383.1 GCA_016210435.1 Chloroflexota bacterium | reverse complement strand
CCCACATACGGAGCAGCTTAGCGATTGGGGCCGGGTAGCTTAGGAGCATGTGCCCAAAAGGCTTGAGGGTTCGAGTCCCTCCTCCCCCACCAACCCCTCGAATTAGCTCGAAATCTCCTCCGAAATTCAGTACGGCTTGGCTACGCAAAGACTTGACCGTGATGCCGGCCGTCGCGCCGCTGGCGTCGATGCGAGGTGGCTGTAACCGGGCGAGGGACACAACCAGAAGTTGCGTGTTCTGCCCAGAAGCCAATGCTGCATCCACCCATAAACCCGCCGGGCAGATTCGGCTATTCTGCGATCCGAGCGGGCGCGCCCGGGCGATCTGGACTTCTTGCGCCCGCCTCACTCACCCGGAGCGACTCCCAGAACAGGAAGAATGCAGGTGCAGGAAGCACGAGGCGCCGGTTCGGCACTGGCAGACCTCCACAAGACCGGCGACATGATCCGCGAGGCGCTTGAAGCCGCGCGGATCCGGCTGTTCATGCAGCCGATGTTCGAAGTTCGGTCCCGGCGCGCCGTACGCCATGAGGTATTCGTAACCCTCGTCGACTCAACTGGCAAGGTCAGGTTTCCCGCAGAGTTCATCCCACAGGCGGAGGCCCTCGACCTGATACAGATAATCGACCAGAAAGTCGCTGAACTCGCCATCCGGCGATGGCGCACGTACGCAGACCGGGGCCACAACCTGAAGCTCTCGCTGAACGTCGCGGCAAAGTCGGTGGATGCAGACGTTGCCAGGTTCATAGCGAATGAGGCGAAACGGACAGGCATTCCGCCGGGCGCCCTCAGTGCTGAATACAACGAGAACGCCATGATGGTCCGTAGCCGGGACATGCATGTGTTCTGTCAGACCCTCAAAGCCGCCGGCATCGAGGTGGGCGTGGACGACTTCGGAAGCGGGATCGCCTCGATGAGCATGCTCCGCAACCTTCCGATCGATTACGTGAAGATCGACGGCAGCCTGGTCATGAATCTCGGGCCTTCGGCGCCTGACAGGGCTCTCGTTCAGGCGATTGTGGGCATCACGAAGAGCCGCGGTGTGGCAACGTGCGCGGAGTTCGTGCAGGACGAAGAGACGATGAAAGCCCTCCAGGAGCTTGGCGTCGACTACGCCCAGGGCTTTCACCTCGGGATGCGCGAGGAGTTCCCGGAACAGCCTGCTGGGCTTGGGTCCACGTAGCGACTTCAAGGCTTCGGGCTCGGCACCTCGAAGGCCTGTTTCACGCGGGCGACCAATTCGCCGAGGTCAAATGGCTTCATAACGTAGAAGAGGACTCCCAGCTCGAACGCGCGGACGACGTCCATCGGCTGGCCCCTCCCGGTAACCATGATCACCCGCGTGTCTCGGACACGGGGATCGGCGCGGATATGCTCCAGCGCGGCGTAACCGTCCATGACGGGCATGAGGACGTCGAGCAGAATACAACGTCCGGCTTGAGCTCCATGGCTTTCTGGATCGCCTCCCGGCCGTCTGAAGCCTCCCCAACGACTTCGATATTGGGTTCCTGCGACAGCACTTCTATCAGGCCCCTTCGGAACAGGGCATGGTCGTCCACGACTATGACTCGGATAGCGCTCATTGCGGTGCCTGCCGTTCCGGGAGCTGGTAATCGACTCGCACTTCCGTCCCCTCACCACTGCTGCTCGTCACGGACAGGCTGGCGTCGATGTTAGCCGCACGTTGCCGCATGATTTCGAGCCCGTGCCCCCCCGACGCAGTGGCTTCAAATCCCCTGCCATCATCGTTTATCAGCAGCAGGATCCCATCCGGACGGCATTCCAACTTCACCCTGACCCGCTGTGGATTCGCATGCTTTCCGGCGTTGGCAAGCGCCTCCCTGGCGATCTGGATGAGATGGCGTTTCACATCCGGACCGATTTCGGGTTCCGCTCCGACCACGTTTAGCTCGCCCTGCAGTCCCGTGTCCTGGTTCCATCTGTGAATCGCCTGGGCCAGCCCAACCCGTAGTGGCCGGACAAAAGTCATGTCCACCGTGCCATCAAGGTAGTCACGCACGGCCATGTAACTTCGCCGGACCACCTCGCGAATGCCCCGCACATCCTGGGCGGTAAGCCCTGCAGAACCCGTCTTGCTTTCAGCGATCTGCAACTTGAGCGAGAGAAAGGCAAGAGTTTGGGCAACATCATCATGGACCTCCCGCCTCAGTCGGAATCGCTCCGCTTCTGCCGCGGTCGTCCGGGAACGGCGCTGCCAGTTCAGGTTGGCAAGAAACGGCAGACCTGCAACCAGGATGCACACGGAGGAGTAGAGCAGGGCGAATGCCAGGTAGTTGCTGTCGAGTAAGCCCGAATAGCCGCCCAGCCCAAAGCGGCTAGCCTCGTGAGCACCGGAAATCGCGAGGGCCGAGACACCGGCGGCGAGTGCTGCGCTAGCCGGACCCATGAACAGTCCCGCGGTGAGCGCCGGCGCCAGGGAATAGATCAAAAACGGGCTGTCGAGACCACCCGTCAACAGGACTACGAACACGGCCAGTATGACGTCGACAAGAAGAAACGCCGATTCGATGATGACGCTTCTCCGGACGGGGTCCGGCGGCCACCAGACGCGCCCAACGTTGTACAGGCCGACCAGGCCGATTGCACCGCCGAGCGTCAAGGGTTGCGGCCGGCTCGCCTCTGCGAAGAACGAAAGCCCAACGCCCATCGCAAAGAAGAAGAAACGAAAGACTGCAAGGGCCTGGTGCAGCCGCCGGGCATAGGGCCTGAGGGAGGCCTCGGAGGTCGTCTCGCTTCCAGAGTTGGGAGCAATCAGGCGCCGATAAAGGCCGCGGATGAATTCATAAGCGCGCGAGCGCGGCCTTGTGGGTGGTGCGCTGTCCGCGGTTATGGCCATGCAGAGGTCCCGATCAGCAGGAAGGGCAGTGCCGCCAGGGACGATGTCGCGGCAACCAGAACCGCCCGGCGGTCCGCGAAATACGCCTTCCCGCGCACGCCGGAAGCGTACACGAACCCCGCTGCGAGGGCTATCGCACCTGCTGCGACCAGCGCGCCGGGAAAACCCGCGAAAAGGCCGCCGATCGCAGCTACTGCCACACCCTCTGCTCGAGGCGGGAGGAGCCGTGTCGCATACGCCGCTGCCATGGTGATGAGCACGGCCGCCCCGCCCGCGACGCTGCTGGCCGCGGACCAGGCCAGGCCGTCATGGCCGCTGAAGCCCCGCGGAATCCCGATTTCGGTCCAGAATGGCGCCAGGCTGGCCGCGGCAACGGCCCCTATCACCAGAGCGTGGGTCAGGGGCCGGCCGGTTTCGAGCGCAGAGGCCGCTATCACGATCAGGACGGCGCCGCACAGCGCGGCCGCGAGGAACGCCGGTGATGGGCCAAAGCGCAGGAACGCCGCCAGGAACAGCGCTGCCGTGATTGCTTCGACCGCGAGAAGCCGCGACGGGATGGATGTGCGGCAATAGCGGCAGCGGCCTCGAATCAACAGATAGCTCACGATCGGAACCAGGTCGATGGTCTTCAGCGGCGTTCCGCACGCGCCACAACGCGATCGCGGGCGAAAGAGCGATCCGCCGGCAGGAATGCGATCGACCACAACGTTCAAGAAGCTCCCGACCGCGGAGCCGAGGACGAATGCGAGGGTGGCAGCCATGGCTTCAGGCAAGGGCAAGGAGGAGGCCGATGTTGACCATCAGGTCCTGCACCGGGAAGTCAGGCGGATGGCTGATCGGCGAGGAAACGTCACCGAGAGGTCTCTGCAACACCGAAGCCACCTGCGCGGCGATCCCCGCCTCGCGCCCGATCTGGGTTCCGAACACGTAGATGGGCACGTCGTCCGGGAGTGGGTCCTCCAGCGCGTTCTGGTTGTAGACGGCGGCGGTTCGCGATGCCGCCTCAGCAAGGCGGTTGACGAGGGTCGGCCCGTCCAGCGGGTCGACCCCCCAGTAGAGCCCGGTATAGGCCATCGGCGTTCCATCTCGAACGATGACGATGTCGCATCCCTCGATGTACGTGCCGACAATCATCGCGTCAGGCTGGTTCACGGCCCTCGCCAGCGCGAATGGACGAAGTTCCATGTATCTCAGCCGGGACCCAGCGCGATCCACCATTTCCGGCAGAGTCGCGAGCGACCGCCTGGTTGCCGATACGACGACCCACCGTCTCCTGTCGAGCCGGTCGGGCAGACGATGCCATGCCAGCTGGGACGTCTCCATCGAAATGCCCATTCGCCGGTTCGCGTCCTGTGGGATCACAATCTTGGGGTCCAAGTCATCGGCCGGAGGGAGGCCCAGTACCCAGAGCAACGTCTGAAACCCGGGCACTGCCCGCCTACTCCAGCGTGTAGACCTTGGCCAGGACTTCCTTGACAGTGGTGACCCCTTCCTTGGCGAGCATCAGGCCGGCGCGGCGCAGCGGGACCATTCCCTCGGCTATCGCCTGGTTCCGAACTTCCTGGCTGCTGGCGCCGGTGCTGATCAGCTTGCGGATGGGATCGCTCACGGCAAAGACTTCAAAAACGCCGGTCCTGCCCGAATACCCGGTCCCGAAGCAGAAGTTGCATCCCTGGCCTGCCATGAACTTCTGTCCCTCGACGGATTCCTATATCTCCTGTTCGTAGACGAGGCCTTCGGTAGCGCTCAGCTCACCGGCGGCGTGGCACTTGGTGCAGACCCTCGTTGCGACTATAGCCGCGGGCGGAGGGTGCGTCATGGCTGTGGATCGAAGCCAGCACGAGATGGCCGGTGAAGGCAGCGTCGACCGCGGTCTTTGCGGTCTCGGAATCACGGATCTCACCGATCAGGATTACGTCCGGATCGAGTCGCATCACGGACCGCAGGGTGGACGCGAATTCGATCCCTGCGGCACGGTTCACCTGGATCTGGTTGAGGTCTTCCAGCCGGTACTCGATGGGGTCCTCGACGGTGACGATATTCCCGCGGTCCTTCACGAGTTCAAGGACTGAAGCATAGAGGGTGGTCGACTTGCCGGACCCGGTTGGGCCTGCGACAAGCAGCAGGCCGTAGGGCAGGGCGAGCATGCGCCGCCAGATCTGGAGCTGGGTGTCGTGCAGGCCCAGTTCCTGCAGTCCCAGCAGGCCGCCCTCGCGATCGAGGACACGGATCACCATCAGCTCGCCCCAGGCCGCGCCGAGCGTGCTCACACGGAAGTCAACCTTGCGCTGGCCGAACTCCATCGTGAAGCTGCCGTCCTGTGGCCTCCGGTTCTCGGAGATGACCATGCGCGCCAGCACCTTGATACGGGAGACCATGCTCTCGTGCAGTGCTATCGGGAGCTCGGCGATCTGCTGAAGGACGCCATCGAGGCGGAAAAGGACCTGTCCAGAATCCGGTGTGGGACGCAGGTGAACGTCGGAGACCTTCCGCTTCACGGCCTGGAGCGTGACCATTTCCACCGCCTGCATCGCGGACGCCCTGCGGATATCGGCGAGCGCGCCACCCTGCAGGTCCATTTCGGCCAGACCCCCTGCCGGGGCGGGGGCGACCCCCGCGGGGCCGGTAGCCGCGGGCGGGCGCGCCATGCGCCCGCCCGCGTAGGTCCGCTCGATCAGCTCCTTGAGATCGCCACCCATCGCGAATACGAACTTGATCTGGCGGCCCGTCATCGAGGCGAGCGCGCTCGATGCCTCGAAGTTGTGGGGCATGAGCGTGGCGACGCGCAGCGATCCATCCGCGTCGAAGCCCATTGGCAGGACGCTGTGCTGGAGTGCGAACTCTTCCGAGACGAGGCGGGCGGCCTCGGGATCGACGTTGGCGTAGCGCAGATCGACGACCGGGATCTTGAGCTGGAAGCTGAGGACGGTGACGACCGCCTCGCGGCTCACGAAGCCCTGATTAATGAGGGCATCGAGGATGCGGACGCCGGTCTCGCGGCCGATCTGGCGTGCCTTGTCGAGCTGCTGCGGCGTTACGAAGCCGCCTTCGACCAGCACACGGCCCAGCCGCTCATCGAACGAAGTCGCGCCGGTTGTGACCATCAGTGATCTCGAGGCTCAAGGGAGAAGAAGGGGACGCCGTGGGCGTGCGCATACTTTGGTGCGTTCGTGTGGACGAGATGGCCACGCGCCAACCGAGGCGACCATCATCAACGGCCGTCCGGCCTCTCTGAAAATCCGACGCGTTCCAGCGATGCCGGCCACGGTATCCGGCATTCCACCACACGATTGTAGTCGACTGCGGACCACTATAGGACCGTACCGCCCTGGGTGTCCCAGTCGAAAAGCACGCGTTTCGGGATTTATGCGACGCCCGGGATCAGCCAACCCAGTCCGGCTTGCGCTTCTCCGCGAAGGCACGCGGGCCCTCTATGAAGTCCGGAGAAGACTTCGCTTGCTCGTAGACGCTGTAGGTTCGAACGATGGCCTGTTCGACAGACAGTGATGCGCCATCAATTGCCATCTGCTTCGTCGCCTGCACGGAGAGGGGCGCGCACTCCAGGATCAGATTGGCCCATCGCTCGGCCGCGGGCAGGAGCTGCGGGCGGGCGACAATCTCATTGACCAGGCCCAACCGAAGCGCTTCTTCAGCGCCCATTCGACGGCCTGTGAGCAGCATCCCCATCGCGTGCTTCCACGGCAGCTGGCGTACCAGCCTGTGCACGCCTCCTGCCACGGCCACGTAGCCGACCCGGGGCTCGGGCAGCCCAAATACCGCATTGTCAGCCGCGATGGCAAGGTCCGAAGCCAGCACGAGCTCCAGGCCGCCCCCAAGGGCGAATCCATTCACCGCCGCGATGATCGGCTTCCAGCATTCGAATCCGCGCGTGATGCCGCCGAACGGCACGTCCTCGGCCGGTGCTCGATCGCCTCTCTGGGACGCAGCTTTTAGGTCGTACCCCGCACAGAAAGCGCGGTCTCCAGCCCCGGTCAGTATCGCCACACGGACCGCACTATCGTCCCGGAATTCGCGGAATGCCTCGCCCATCTCCCGGCTCGCTGCAGGATGAAGCGCGTTCAAGGATCCCGGCCGGTTGATGGTGATGTGGGCGATCCGCCCGCGCTTTTCATAGAGTACGAATTCGTAAGGCATGCTGACGCCCCTCACTCTGATTCTTCCTATCGTGCAGGCGATACGCACGACCCCCGCCCTCCGTGGGGCGGGGGTCAGGGGGCGGGGGACTCCTCCACCCCCGAGCCCCCTCCTTCCGGTGGAGGGGGTCCCCGCTACCGCGTTGGAGGCCGGACCGGGCGCCCATCGAGCCGAGGCGTCACGCGTTTCCACGTTCGATCGGGCAGCGGCTCGTAGAACGTGCCCGCCAGGGTGACATTCGGGAGTCGCATCGTCCGCGCCGGCATGTTCAGACCCGGACCGTCCGAGGCGGCGTGCGCGTCGATTCCCTGTGAATGATGTCGATCAACTCGAGGACCGCGCCATCGAGCGCGCCTTCCCGGTTCACGATCCGGTAGTCGAACAGGCGCGCCTCCTCGATCTCGCTCGCTGCGGCGGCGAGCCGGGTCTGGATCGACTCCTGTGAGTCCTTGCCACGTGCGCGGAGGCGCATTTCGAGTGCTTTCAGCGTGGGCGGGAGCACGAACACGAACACCGCGTCGGGCGTGACCGCGCGCAGCCTGCGCGCGCCCTGCACATCGACCCGGCACAGCACATGTTTCCGCGCGTTCAGCGCCTGCCGGACCTGGCCCTTCGGGACGCCGTAGTAGTTGCCGTAGACCTCTGCCCATTCGAGAAGCTCGCCAGCGGCGATCATCCGCTCGAACCCTCGACGGTCCACAAAGTGGTGGTTTACGCCCCAGAGCTCGCCCGGACGCGGCGTGCGCGTGGTTGCCGTAACCACGAAATGGAACTGCATGCCATGATTGCGCGCGGCGAGCCTTTCAAGGAGCGTGTCCTTGCCGACGCCTGATGGCCCCGAGACTACGACCAGGAGTGGTTCGCCTTCCGTGCCGGCCATCCCTCCTCCCGCCTGATCAGCCGATGGCGCCGCCCACGAGTTCGAGGTCGCGCCAGAACGTCGGATATGAAATGTCAGCGGCGCCCGCGCCCTCGATGTGCATCGGACCTTCGCTCACGAGCCCCGCAATTGCCAGCGACATCGCGATGCGATGGTCGTCATAGCTCCGGCAAGCCGCGCCACGCAGCCTGCCCGCCCCGTGGATCGTCATCCCGTCTCTGGATTCCTCCACCGAAACACCCGCAGAAGTCAGCCACGCGGCGGTCGCCCTGATGCGGTCGGTCTCCTTGACGCGGAGCTCCGCGGCGTCCCGCACGACCGTATCGCCCTTGGCGATCGCAGCAGCAACGGAAAGGACGGGAATTTCATCGATGAGAATCGGTACGATATCGCCGGAGATGTCAACGCCGCGGAGCCGGCTGGTCCGTGCCACGATATCTCCCACCGGCTCGCCGGCGACTGTTCGTTCATCCCGGATCTCGAGGTCGGCGCCCATCCTGCGCAGGATGCTGATCACCCCGGTACGCGAGGGATTCAATCCGACATTGGCGACGACAACCTCTGCGTCCGGATGAATCGAGGCGGCCACGAGCCAGAATGCCGCGGAGCTGACATCACCGGGCACTTCAACGTCCAGCGAGCGCAGCTCGCCAGGCTCGACCCAGACGGAGAGGCCATCCGAGCCGACGCTGGCGCCCATCGCGGTCAGCATCCGTTCGGTGTGGTCGCGAGAGAGGGCTGGTTGGCGCAGCAACGTCCGCCCTTCAGCGCGCAGCCCCGCCAGAAGGAGGCACGATTTGACCTGGGCGCTTGCCACCGGCATTTCGTAATCGATGCCCCGGAGCTGGCCGCCCTGAAATACGATCGGGGCGAGCGTGCCGTCCTTCCGCGCATTGATAGTCGCGCCCATCTTGCGCAGGGGTTCGATGACCCTGCCCATTGGACGGCTGCGGATCGACGCGTCACCGGTGACGATGGCCTGGAAGGGCCGCCCTGCCAGCAGCCCCGACACCAGCCGGGTCGTGGTCCCGCTGTTGCCCGCGTCGAGGATGTCGTCCGGCTCCTTGAAGCCATGCATTCCTACTCCGTGCACCGTGAGCGTGTCGCCGCGCCCATCGGCCGCGGGGCTCGCCTCGATGCGGACTCCGAGGCCGCGGAGAACGCGCAAGGTAGAGGCGCAGTCCTGCCCGGTCGAGTAGTTCGTGACGCGCGCAACGCCGTTCGCCACGGCATTGAACATCGACGCCCGGTGCGAGATCGACTTGTCGCCGGGAGGGGTAACCGTGCCTCTCAGGCGCTTCGGGCGGGAAACGCTGACTGCATTAATCGCCGGCTTGATCACGGCCGCCTAATGCCCGCGGTACTTGGTGGGATCTTCTTTTTCCTCACCGTACCGCCGGAATGCGCGCGACAGTCGCTCCCCGAGGAACATCGTCCACATGCCTTCGCTGGCAGTCGGGACCGCCGGCCGCTGGAACTCGGTCATCGTGACGCCAGCTTCATACCGCTTGCGGGCCTCCCATGCGTTCACGAACGTCTTCATCAGCGGTCCGTCCCGGTCCGAGCGCGACTCGTGGATCATCATCGCCCGCAGGTCATTGAGTTCACGGATTATCTCATCGACCCAGTGGACCAGCATGTCGGCGTTGCTCGAAGAAACGCCGATCGATACCTCCGGGTCGACGCCTGAAAGACTGGTCATCGACTTGAAATCGTCCGCGGCGAATTTGACGATCTCCCGCCACGACGGGCTGGACGCGGTAGCCATCATCAGGGCGCTGGACAGCAGGATCGGCAGGTGGCTCACGGCGGCGACCGCGGTGTCGTGCTCGTGCAGGTCGACGAAGAACGGCTTGGCGCCGATCGCCTCCACCATCTGGACGACCGCGCGGACCGATGATTCGGGCGCCTTCGGCGTCGGCAGGATGGCATAGGTCGCGTCGACGAAGAGATCTGCGCGAGCCGAATCCGGCCCACTCTTCCCACCGCCGGCCAGCGGATTTCCACCCACGAACCCGGCGTGGCCGGGGAGCATCTCCATGGCCCACTGTGTTACCTGGCGCTTCGTGGTGGCCGTGTCCGTTACGGTCGCGCCCTGCTTCAGGTGGGGAGCAAGGTCGGTGAAGAGCTCCTTCATCGCGCCGACCGGGACCGCAAGGACCACGATATCGGCGTCGCGGACTGCGTCGGGAAGCCGCCACTCGGACTTGTGGACTGCGCCGTCCTTCTGCGCGCGGTTGTGGGCCTTGCTGTCGACGTCGTAGCCAGTGACTTCAACGTCCTTCGCCCGCGCCTTCAGTGCCATCCCGAGGGAGGAGCCGATCAGTCCCAGGCCAACGATGGTGATCTTCTGCATTGCGGGCGCCTTTCAAATACAGATCTAGCGGAGCGGTTCGCCGACGATTACCAGTCCCAGAAAGTTGACTGCGGGTTCGAGCACACTCGAAATGATCCTGAACGGAAGTATGAAGTCCAACAGTATCAGGAGAATGAGCGGCGTTGGACCGAACCGCTCGATTCTTGCCAAGCCCCGCGCTGCTTCTCGTGGTAATACGCCGAGGGCGACTTTGAAGCCGTCGAGCGGTGGCAGCGGGATGAGGTTGAATGCCGCCAGAAGAATGTTGAAGAGGATAGCATAGGCAAATACGTCTGCCAGAGCTTCCTGCGGGCTTGCTCCCAGGAGCGGGATTGTTCTGAGGGGCGGGTTCCACGGCAGGGGGCCGAGCCGGATCGGCAGAGCGAACAGCGATGCCGCGAGCAAATTGACACCCGGTCCCGCGAATGACGTGACGGCCATCCCGGTTACCGGATTGCCACGCATGTACGCGGGATTGACCGGGGTCGGCTTGCCCCAGCCGAACCCCACCAGAAGGAAGAGAAAGCTGCCGGCGGGATCCAGGTGGCGCAGCGGGTTCAGGCTTACCCGGCCCTGTCGGGCAGCGGTAGGGTCACCCAGCTGCAAGGCCGACCACGCATGCCCGGCCTCGTGGACCGTGACGGCCGAAATGATCCCCGCGATCGCGACCAGCATCAGCGCGACCCAGGCCGCGGGGTTGGAGATCAGCAGGTCAAAGTAGGCGAGGAGCATTCATCCGGACGGGCTATTCGTCGTCCTCGTCATCTTCATGTTCTTCCTCGCGCGCCGGCCCCATGCCAATTCTGGGAACGAGGGCAGCCGGGCCCTTTTCCGAACGCGGTTTGCGCGGCGAGAGCTCGTCGATAGCCTTTCGCAACGCGTCGAGCTCTACCGCAGGCATGCGGGACAGGTCTACCAGGAGGGCATCTATCGGCAGGTCCCTGATCAGGGGGAGGTCGCCTGTCGGGGGGCAGGCCTCGACCTTGAGAACGATGTGCTTGCTCACGAGCGAGACGGCGCCCTGCATGCGCATCACCTGGTTGACCGTCAGGGGCCACCACGAGCGGTTCGATTCAAGCACGAGGAATTCGAAGGGAAGATCTTCGAGCGGGCGTGCCTCTTCCTCGGTCAGCCCGATATGGATCGCGAACCCGCGGGCCATGTCGTTCTCTTTCAGCAGCGCAGCGGGCGCCTGCGCAGAGTCGATGAGCATGAAGTCGCAACCCGCCTTCTGCAGCTCTCCGACCTCATCTTCCGTAGCCCCGCCCGAAATCACACCCCAGTGACGCGAGTCCAGGGCCGTCACAAGGTCTTCCGGAATGGCGTGCTTGTCGCCCAGACGCAGGATCAACGCATCGACAGCGTTGTCCCGCATCGCTGCGATCCGCGAGGCCGCGTCCGCGAGGCCGATCTCACCGATGATGAGCATCGCCGGGGAGCGACGCCGGGCGGAAGGCCTGGCGAACCCCAGGGGCGCCGGCGACTGCTTGCCCAGTTCTTCGAGTCGTTCGGTGAGCTTAGCCACGATTGATATCCCCTTGATCGCCGCCACTTCGCCGGCGAAGGAACTGTTCGAGTTCGGTGATCAGCGCCTGTGTCTCGGGCCCTGACTGGGGCACGCCGGGAGACGGGGCGACCTCGCTGTCATAGCGCGCTTCCAGTTGTTTGACGTACTCCAGGACCTGGTCCTGGCCTTCAAGCGCCTTTGTTAGGCCTTGCAGGAATTCAGCGGATGCCTTCTCCAGGTCCTTGAAGTCGAGCTTGAGCGGCAGAAACTGCTGGGCCTCGCGCAGGATCGCGAGCGTAACCTGCGGGTTCGGACGCACCTGGAGGTAATGCGGCGCACGGCCCCAGATACTGACGCAGGGCACACGCCGGCGGCTCATCAGTTCCATGACTACCGAAAGGATGCCTGTCGGGCCTTCATAACGGGAACCGGGGAGCTTGATCGCCTCGAAGCCTTCGCCAAGGTCCTCTGCGCTTGCCGTAGCCATCACACGGGCTGGGCGGGAGTGCGGTACCGCATCCAGCAGCGCGCCCAGCGTTAAAGTGATCTGGACGTTGCTTGCCTCGACAACTTCGGAGACTAGTGACGCGAACCGCCGCCACCGCAGGTGCGGCTCGATCCCGATGAGCATCACTACGTCCCGGCCGGTCTCGCTCGGATTCCGCCAGTAGTAGAAGTCGCTGGTTGGCCACGAAATGACGCGGCGGCGTTCGCGTTCAACCGAGACCGTCGGGCGCAGCTGGGTGAAATCGAAGAATTCCTCAGGGTCGATCCACGCGAAGCGCCTTGCACCGTAACTGTGTGCGATATAGCGCACGGCTCTGGTGGCCGCATCAGATGCGTCGGACCACCCCGCAAACGCCATCACCAGGATCGACCGGTCCAATTGCGGGCGTTCTGTAAATTCGAGGTCGGGCACGTGTTGGCTACCCTCGCCTCAGGTCGATGCTGATTTTCGCCTGCCGCGGGTGAGATAGTCGACCAGACCTGGATCATACGTCAGTGCCGCCCGATCGATGTCGGGACCCGGTGCAAGCGTCCCGTTCGCCATCGGTGTCCCACGGGCAAGCGTCCCCACAACGAATTCTGCAACACGAGGAAGGGAGGCGACATCTTCGGCGTTGTAGCGGACCAGGGTTGCTAGGGCAGCCGGCTCGCCCTCGCAATGCATCCCCCAGAGCCTGACCGCGTCGAGACCGTCGATCAGGATGAACCTATGTTCCAGCATGTATCAACGTTAACGCACTGGAGTAGACTTCCCCGCCGTGCTCATAGTCGAGGCGCACCCACAAACGCTCGACTTCGCTCAAGCTCCGCAGGAGTCCAAATAGGACGGCGAGATGAAGATCACCAGCCTCGAGACGATCAGGGTCCAGGAGTTCCACCACGTCCTGTGGGTTCAGGTACATACAGACGCCGGCTACACGGGACTCGGCGAGACCTGGTACCTGCCGCGCGCGGTGGCTGCGGTAATCCACGACGTGTACGCGCCGTATCTGATCGGCAAGAACCCGATGAACCGCGAGCGGCTCTGGGACCTCATGTACGGGATCGCTGAGTCGTTCGGGTACGCGGGCGCGGAATTTCGTGCACTTTCGGCGGTAGACACAGCGTTGTGGGACATCGCCGGGCAGGCTACCGGTCAACCGATCTACAACCTGCTCGGGGGCGCGTGCCGCGAAAGGATCCCAATTTACAACACGATCGGCAGTTACGGCCCATACCAGGACAACGAGTGGGAGCTCCGGGACCCGGTTGGCCTGGCGCAGAGCTACATCGATGAAGGCCTGCGCATGTTCAAGGCGTATTACATGATGCCTTACGGAGCATCAAACGCCGGCCAGTCGATCACATGGAAGGAAATCAAAGAGGGGCTGAAGCCGCTCGCCAGGATCAGGAAGGCGCTTGGCGACCAGATCGAGATCGCACACGACGGAGCAGGGCGGTGGTCGCTGCCCGCGGCGATCAACATCGTGCGGGCGATGGAGGAATACAACATCGCCTGGCAGGAAGAGATGCTCCGCCCTGTCAATGTGGAGACTCACCTGCGGCTCGCCGCCGAGACGAAGACCCCGATCTGTGCCGCCGAGCGGCTCATCAGCAAGTATCAGTTCCGTGAGTTCATCGAGAAGGGCGCGGCCGAGATCGTGATGCCGGACCTCATCTGGACCGGGGGAATCACAGAGACAAAGAAGATCGCAGCGCTGGCCGAGACCTATCAGACGCCGATCGCTCCGCATGACTGGACCGGCCCGGTTAACGTCTTTGCCTGTGCGCACATCAGCATG
>JACQUF010000373.1 GCA_016210435.1 Chloroflexota bacterium | reverse complement strand
TGGGCCTGATCCCGCCGAATGCGGACCTCGCTGCGCTCTATCGCGACCTTCTCGGGAGCCAGGTCCTGGGGCTCTACGACCCCGAATCGGAGGAATTCCTTGTGCTCGGCGAGGAGGGAGCGCTGTCCGCACTCGCGGAATCAACTTACGTCCACGAGTTCACGCACCGGCTCCAGGACATCCATTTCGACCTCGACGCCCTTTCCGATGCGGCCGGCGACAACAGCGATCGCCAGCTTGCGCTGTCTGCATTAATCGAGGGCGACGCGGTCGTCACGCAGGTCGGGTATGGCCTGCGGCACATGGACCAGAAGCGGCTCGCGGAGATGCTCGCTCTCCAGGGTGAATTCGTGCCACCCCCGGCAGACACGCCGCGGATCCTCCTCGAAAGCATCCAATTTCCCTATGAGACCGGGCCCCAGTTTGTCGCCGCACTTCGCGCGAAAGGCGGTTTTGCCCGTGTAAACGAGGCGTTCAAGGATCCTCCCATGACCTCGGAGCAGGTCATGCACGCCACGAAGTACGCAGAGCGTGAACCCGCGATCGAAGTGACATTAGACGACCTTTCAGCCGTTCTGGGCAATGACTGGTCTCTTTTCGCCTCAGATGTGATGGGAGAATTCTTCCTGCGTGCCTGGCTTCAGTCGATGGGCGTATTCACAGCGACGCGCGCAGCCCGTGGCTGGGGCGGTGATGCGTATGGCCTCTTTGACGGTCCGGATGGCCAGTCTGCAATGGTGGCGCGCATCGTATGGGACGACCCGGAAGCTGACGCGCAGGAATTCTTCGAAGGGCTTGTCTCCGGGGTGGACCGGTCCGATCTCAAGCGGGCGAGTTCACCGGGTTCCAGCGCGCGGATGATCTGGAATGGCAAGCAGCGCGCTTTCGGAGTCGAGCTTCTCGGCGGCGATCGAGGGGTGACCATTGCAGCTGCAGCGACGGAACAGCAGGTGTCGGCGCTCCTCGACCGATTGGCGAAGCCATGAAGGTGAAACTTGTCAAGGGCGACATAACGAAGCTTCGAGTCGACGCGATCGTGAATGCTGCGAATTCGACGCTCCTGGGAGGTGGGGGTGTAGACGGGGCGATTCACAGCGCGGCCGGTCCGCAATTGCTGGAAGAATGCCGCCGGATACGGGCGACGCAGCTACCTGGCGGCTTGCCGGCGGGCGATGCTGTCATCACCAACGGGTACCGGTTACCGGCCGCGTATGTGATCCATACTGTAGGACCGGTCTACAACCCGAACCGGGACCAATCCGATGTACTTGCGAGCTGCTTCAAGAAGAGTCTTGACGTAGCGGAGGCGAACAGGCTGCGATCGATCGCGTTTCCGGCCGTCAGCACGGGCGTCTACGGCTACCCGAAGGAGGAGTGCGCGGGGATCGCACGGAAGGTGTTCGACGATTACCCCTACAGTTCGCTGGCCGAGGTGATGATGTGCCTGTACAGCGAGGCAGATCTGGACGTGTTCCGGCGGATATTCGAAAGCCGCTGATATACTCCGCCGTCGGTCTGGCCGATTCCCGAGGAGATGCAAATGCCAGTTGATGTGCTCCTGCCCAAATGGGGCATGGGAATGAACGACGGCATGATCGTCAAATGGCTCAAACAGGAGGGCGATCACGTCGAAGTCGGCGAGCATCTCGTCGAGATCGAATCGGCGAAGGTCAACAGCGAAGTGGAGTCGCCCGCGGCCGGCACGCTGGCACGCATCGTTGTCCCCGAGGGGATGGTGATCGTCCCCGGCACGGTGATCGCGGTGATCCTCGGGCCGGGCGAGGAAGCGAAAAACCTTCCGCCGCGGATGGAGAAACCTGCCGCTGGCGCGGTTGCCGCAACGCCCTCACCCCAACCCTCTCCCAGTGGGAGAGGCGTCGTAGAAGTCCCTGCGTCTGCCGCGGCAGACGCAGGACCGCGCCAGGTCACGCCGATCGCACGCCGCCTTGCGCAGCAACTCGGGGTCAACCTGGACGCGGTGGCCGGGACAGGGCCAGCTGGCCGGGTCACCGAAGAAGATGTCCGGAAGGCGGCGGCCCAGCGGCCCGCGGTCGCAGGCCCGGTGCCCGCGCCGGCGGCACGCGTTCAGATGGCCGGCCTCACCGTCCGCAATGCGACCCCGCTCAAGGGGATGCGCGGGACCATCGCGCGGCGGATGTACGAGAGCGGCCAGGCGCCCACTGTGACGCTTACGCACGAAGTGGACGTGACCGCCGCCGACCCGCTTCTGGAAAAACTCGTACGCGACTGGCGACAGCACCGGATGCGACCGCAATTGCAGGACATCATCTTGAAGGCTGTGGCCCGTGCCCTCAGCGAGCATCCCAGGGCGAACAGCTATCTGATCGTCGATCCCGCGAGCCCGTTCCAGGGCGAGGTGCACGAGATCGCAGAGGTGAACGTTGGCTTCGCGGTCGCCGTCCCCGTCGGTTTACTGGTACCAGTGATCCGGAATGCCGACAAAAAGAGTCTCCTTGAAGTAGCTCAAGCAGTGCGTGATATCACGGCCAGGATCAAGGGCAATCAGCTGAAAGTCGACGACCTGGAGGGTGGCACGTTCAGTGTGACCAACCTGGGGTCATTCGGCGTCGACGCCTTCAATCCGCTTCTCAACCCCCCGCAGGTCGGCATACTTGGCCTCGGCCGGCCTGTTCAGAAGCCGGCGGTCCACCAGGGACAGGTCGTGACCAGATCGCTAATGTGGCTGTCGCTCACTTTCGACCACCGGGCATGGGATGGGGCGCCGGCAGGCGAATTCCTGAGGGCGGTCGCCAGGTACGTCTCAGACCCGGGATGGATGGCAGCTTGAAGTCTTCATCCTCTTCCCGTCGCCGGGTCCATGGCATCCGATCGTCAATCGTCGGCATCATCGCCAACCCGGCTGCCGGCCGAGACATCCGCAGGCTGGTCGCGCAGGGGCGCGTCGTTTCAGACCAGGAGAAGGCCAATACTCTGCGTCGCGTGTTCGCTGGCCTAGCCGCGGTCGGCGTGGACGGAGTCCTGGTGATGCCCGAACGGGTCGGCCTGGCCCGCCTCGCCAGGGAAGACGTCGCCGGTCGGCTGGATGTGGACTTCGTAGAAATGGTCCCGGGCTGGCAAGGCGACGATTCGACAGTTGCCGCGCAGCTGATGGTGAAAGCCGGTGTGCGGTGCATCGTTACCCTCGGCGGTGACGGTACAAACCGGGTCGTCGCGAAGGCCTGCCGGGACGTCCCAGTCGTGCCGATTTCTACCGGCACCAACAATGTTTTTCCGCAAATGGTCGAAGGAACGCTGGGGGGTCTTGCCGCAGGCGCGGTCGCGAAAGGCATAGCTCCTGTCAGCGAAGTCTGCCGGACGAGCAAGCGGTTGGACGTGTATGTGGACGGGGAGGCCATAGACATCGCGCTGGTGGACGCGGCTGTATCTCGTGAAATGTTTACGGGCGCCAGGGCGATCTGGGACCTGAGCACGGTCCAGGAGGTGTTCCTGACGCGCGCAGAACCGGCGAGCATCGGTATCTCATCGATAGGCGCGCAACTCCGGCCCACGGCGATGGACGATCCTGCCGGGTTGTATTTCCGCCTGGGAGACGACAAGGGCGGACGCAGCGTGGTCGCGCCGATCGCGCCCGGCGTAGTGCGCGCGGTGCCCGTGGCGGAATGGCGCCAGCTGCAACCTGGCGAGCGACATGAGGTAGAGATGCGGCCCGGGACGATCGCCCTGGATGGCGAGAGAGAGATCGTGCTGCTCCACGACCACAAGGTGGAAATCAGTCTCCGACTTGATGGACCCAAGGTCGTGCAGATCGACCGCGCATTGAACTGCCTGGTGCGGCATGGGATGCCCGCCACTTGATCTCGACAGCTTTGCTGGAGCCCAGATGACAGACCGGGATCTCGCGTTCATGCCGGCCTGGAAGCAGGCCGCGATGATCGCCCGTCGTGCAATCTCCCCGGTAGAGCTGGTCGAGCTGTACCTGGAACGGATCGATCGAATCGACCCCAGGCTCCACGCTTACATAACCGTGGCGGCCCAGTACGCCGTCGACGCGGCCAGGGAGGCCGAGGCAAAGGTCATCCGCGGCGACCCGCTCGGGCCGCTGCACGGCGTGCCGATTTCACTTAAGGACATCGAGGCCACGCAGGGGATCCGTACCACGCTCGGGTCCCTTGTGTTCAAGGACACCGTGCCCGAACGGGACTCGGTCGTCGCTGGAAGGGTACGCGCGTCTGGCGCCATCATCCTCGGCAAGACGAGTACTCCAGAGATCGCGATTCACCTAGAGACCGTGACCGACAACGCGCTGGTCGGGCCATGCCGGAATCCGTGGCGGCTCGACCGGACAACCGGCGGGTCCAGCGGTGGCGCTGCGGCCGCCCTGGCAGCCGGACTGTGTCCTCTGGCGGTGGGAACCGACGGCGGGGGTTCGATTCGTATCCCGGCCAGCTTCTGCGGCGTCTTCGGTTTCAAGCCGAGCCAGGGGCGCGTGCCACGGGCGGGTGGCCTCGGCAAGCCAGATCCGAATCAGTTCGCCCAGTCCGGTCCGATGTCGAACGACGTGCGGGACTCAGCCCTGTTGCTTGAAGTGCTTTCGGGGCCTGACCGGCGCGACCCACAGCCGTATCTGCGAGAGTCGCCCCCGGCCTTCATCCCTGATCTGGACCGGCCCCTGGCAGGCCTGCGCGTCGGCTGGAGCAAGGACTTTGGCCACAGCGCAGTCGATCCCGAGGTGGAAAAGGCTGCTCATTCTGCCGCCCTCACGTTTGAAAGGCTCGGGTGCCGCGTCGAAGAAGCGTTCGTCTCTCTGAGCCCATCCCTGTCGGACCACTTCTGGAACGTGTTCGGCGCCAACGCGTACCTGCAATATGGCCACCTTCTGGATGAACGAAGGGACCTCCTCGGCGAAAGCGCGCGGACCGCCCTGGAACGGGGTAAGGCAATCGCCGGTCACCAGTACGCCCGGTCCCTCCGCGCGGTGAACGAGTTGAGGGTCTACATGGATGAGGTCATGACGAGATACGACCTCTTGCTTACGCCCACCACGTCGATCACCGCGTTCGATCCGAAGAACCGCCCGACGCATATCGCCGGCAAGGAAGTCAATTCGATAACCGGTTTCTACCCGTACACGTTCCCGATCAACATGACAGGGCAGCCCGCGGCAACCGTGCCCTGTGGTTTCGTCGAGGGGTTGCCGGTCGGGCTGCATATCATCGGCAGGTTCAAAGAGGACGGCCTCGTCCTCCGTGCGGCCGCCGCATTTGAGGCAGCCAGGCCGTGGAGCCACCGGAGGCCCTCGATCGCCGGTTAGCCATGCGAGGTCGGACGGCTAAAGCTGGTTCTCTATCCGGTTGAGAAGGACCAGGGGGATGATCACCAATTCCTCGTTCGCCGGCCGGCGCTACTGCACGCGCGCCTCGATCAGCTCTATGCGGACGTCGTCCGGACAGGCGACAAAGGCGATGCGTGGGCCGCCGGAAGGATTGACGATCGGGCCTTCCATAAGCTTCCCGCCGAGGTTCTCGAGTCGCTTGATATCAGCCTCAAGGTTTGTCGAGTCGAATCCGAAATGTTCGAGGCCAAAGTGCACTCCCGCGTCTCCTCCCGGCATGTACTTGTCAGCGGTCCTCGGGCCGGAGATGTTGACTGTCAAACCTCCGTCTTCGCTCTTGCAGCGAACGAAGCGGTCGCCGAACGGGCGCACATTGTCGCTCTCGATCCTGAAATTGAAGGCCTTCGTCCACCATTCCGCCGATTTCCTGGGATCGGCGGACTTCAGGTGGATATGGTTGATCCGGT
>JACQUF010000368.1 GCA_016210435.1 Chloroflexota bacterium | reverse complement strand
GGTTGATTCATGCCAAGGCTCGCGCCTGTATCGCCGGGAGAATTGCTCCTGGAGGAGTTTCTGGTGCCGATGGGCCTGACTAAGTACCGTCTGGCCAAGGAGATCGGCGTGCCCGCACAGCGAATTGGCGAAATCGTCTCCGGAAAACGCGCAGTCACCGCCGACACCGATCTCCGCCTGTGCCGCTTCTTTGGTTTGTCAAACGGATACTGGCTGCGGGCCCAGGCGGCCTATGACACCGAGGTGGCCGAGCGACGGCTCGGCAAGACATTACTCAAAATCAAGCCGTGGAAAGGTGTCGCCGCCTAAGGACCACCATGGCTGAAAACCCGTACGCGCGCCCGCATGAGGCACGATTCGAACCGGACCGCTGGCCAATACTCTGGGTGGCATGGCCCGGAGACCGGCTCAGTTCGACGCGGCCTCGCAGCGAGGCGTAACCGGCATAGAAACGGCGATCATCCTGATCGCCTTTGTCGTGGTTGCTTCCGTGTTCGCGTTCACAATGCTGAATACCGGCCTCTTCGCCGCGGGGCAGGCTGGCCAGACCGCGCTCGCAGGGCTGGAGCAGGCGCAGAGCAATGCGGTCCCTCGGGGGAGTGTGTTCGCGACCCGTGGCGATGTCGACGTCGACGCGAACAACGTCATTGATCTGAACGGCGTCGACAGGCAGGCCGTCGTAAAGGTGACCTTCGTGCTTACGCTGGCCGCCAACGGCAACGTCCTCGACCTCACGCCGCCATATACATCAAACGATTCGGGTACCGACCCAGACGCCAGCGGGCTCAGCAACAAAACGACGGTGTCCCTCCAGACGGAGAAGACCTTCGTCCGTGGCGCGGCGTGGACAATTACGTTCCCGGGCGACGACGACGGCGACTACCTGCTCGAACAAGGGGAGCAGGCGGAAATCACGGTCTGGCTCCACACGTATGATAACGCCAACGCGGTCTGGGACCTCGGGGCAGGGACCAGCGATCCGTACGTTGACGCATCAGGCGACCTGTTGCGCACATCGAGCACATTCACGGTCCAGATCATGACCGCCGGGGGTGCCGCGCTGACGTTGCAGCGGTCCACCCCGAAGTACCTGGACGCCGTAATGAATCTGAATTAGTAGAATCCGCCGAGAGACCGCGCCGCCTGCACCTCACCGATGGAGGACCGCCATGGCCGTATCCCTGAACCCCGAGCATGTGAAGCTCCTGAACGAACCTCACATCGCGGTAGTCGCCACGCTCAACCGGGACGGATCGCCGCAGCTGACCCCTGTCTGGGTAGACACGGACGGCACTCACGTGATCTTCAATACCGCAGAGGGGCGTGTAAAGCCCAGGAACATCCGCCGGGACAACCGGGTCGCGATCTCGGTGTTCGATCCCGCCAATGCTTACGCCCGGGTGCTGAACGTGCAGGGGCGGGCGGTCGTGATCACGCAAGAAGGCGCGGAAGAGCACATCGACAAGCTTTCGAAGAAATACACCGGCAGATCGACGTACCCGCGCCATGATCCTGCGCACCCGCGTCTGATCGTGAAGGTGCTGCCGGAGCGCGTGACCGGGCGGTAGGTTCCACCCTCACCGATGTCCCGGAACCTCATCCGGTCTGCGACCACCTTCTCCCGGGGGACCGGGAGAAGGGATCGGGACACGCCTCTCCCGCGACGGGAGAGGCGAGGTCAATCGGCCCGCCCTTCGACAGGCTCAGGGCTCGGGCCTCCCCATTACCTACCAGTTGGTGAACGCGCCGTCGTTGCGTCGCAGCAACGGGGGCCAGCCGGTCGGGTCGACCGCAGCCTTCTCGGCAGCCGCGACGTTGAATTCGACCCCCAGACCGGGGGCGTCGTTGCAGTACGCGTATCCGTCCTTCCAGCCGATCTGCACCGGAAAGAGGTCGGTGGAATAGGTGCCCGGCTTGCGCGGCATCTCCTGGACGCCAACGTTCGTGGATGCCATGCAGAGGGAGACGCAAGCAGCCGCGCTGACCGGGCCGAGCGGGTTGTGAGGGACGATGTCGATGTAGTGCGTCTCCGCCCAGTGCGTGACCTTGAGGGCTTCGGTCAGACCGCCGACGATGCACAGATCGACCCGCGCGTAGTCGATGAGGTCCTCCTCAATCACCTCGCG
>JACQUF010000364.1 GCA_016210435.1 Chloroflexota bacterium | reverse complement strand
GTCTAACCCGGCAGACCCTTCTTTGCCAGCTCGCCGCGCAGTCGCGCCGTGAACTCCAGCACCTTCGCCTGGTCCGCTGGCTGGGCCTTCTTCTGCCCCACCGCGCGGTAGAGGTCAGCTACGCTCCAGGGCACTCCGGCCGGCATATCCTGATATCGGGGCACGAGGTGCGCGTGCATGTGCGGCGTGCTCTCGCCGAAATTCATGATGTAAACGCGGAGAGCTCCGCTCAGCCGCTCGACTGCCTCGCACACCGTCCGGAGCGCCGGGCCCAATGCCTGGGCCTCTTGGTCCGTGAAATGCGCGGGGCCCTGCACGTGTCGCTGGGTATGGAACATCGTCCATCCGACGAGAGGCGTGGGCGCCGCCATGTGACGCACGAGCCAGAGGCTGTTCTCGTAAACGATGCCGCCTTCGATCGACACCTCGCCGGCGTTCTGGCGGCAGATTCCGCAGGCCGCCACATAAGTCGAATGCTTCATCGTCCTCGACCTCTCTTTCCAAATCTCCAATGATTATGCGCCACCCCGGTCATAGAATTGGTTACAGGCGGCTAAACGGGGGCGTTCGCGAGGGTCCATGATGTCTCGGATACGCTCGGGGGCGGAGTAACTGCACTGAGAATCGGCCGATATGCCCTGACGCCTGGAGAGCTGAGTGGCGCATTCGGCGATCTGGGTGTCTTGATACCCCTCGAGGCGGCGCTGATCGCGATCAACGGCCTCAACCCGACGACCACCCTGTTCGGCGTCGGGATCGCCTACCTCCTGGCAGGGGCATATTTCAGGATCCCCATGCCGGTCCAGCCGCTGAAGGCGCTTGCCGTCATCGCCATCGCCCACCAATCCCCTCCGACGGTCATCGCTGCGGCCGCCCTCCTGATGGCCGGCGCACTGGCCGCGCTGTCTCTCACAAATGCTATCCGAACGATAGAACGCGCAGTGCCCGTACCGGTCGTGCGAGGCGTACAGCTCGGCCTGGGGTTCCTGCTGGTCAAGGGCGCCTACCAGATGATCTTCCAGAAGCCGTTCTTCCTCGGGGGCGAAAATGTACTTGCCGAAGTGGCAGGCGTTTCGATGCCGCTGGGGATCATCCTCGGGTTGGGCAGCGCTCTTCTGCTCGTCCTGGTGCTGCGCCTTCGTCCGGTGCCAGCAGCAGTCCTCGTGATAGTCCTCGGCGTGCTTTCAGGACTCATGGTTTCCGATGCTGTCTCAGGCTGGCGGTTCGGCCCCGCCCCGCTCGCCTTCGAATTTCCCTCGCCGGGGGATTTCCTGACCGCGCTGGTGTTACTCGTGATTCCTCAGCTCCCGCTCACCCTGGCAAATTCGGTGATGGCAACAGCGGACGCGGCAAAGACCTATTTCGGGGAACAGGCAAAACGAGCGACACCTTCGCGGATCGCTTTCAGCGTCGCTGTCGGGAATCTGTGGGCAGGGTTGACCGGTGGCCTGCCCAACTGCCATGGGTGCGGCGGACTTACCGCCCACTACCGGCTCGGCGCCCGCACACCGCTCGCCACTGCGGTCCTGGGGACGGTGCTGATTGTTATCGCTATCGTTTTCGGGCGGTCGGCGATGGAAGTGCGCAACCTGCTTCCTGCGGCGACGTTAGGCGCGCTGCTCCTTTATGTCGGAATCCAGCACGTGTTCCTCGGCCTGAACGTGAAGGCCACGCCGCATCTGCTGCTGGTGGTCCTCATTGCGGCCGTATCCATGGCGGCCGGGGGAAACCTTGCGATAGGCGCGGCAGCCGGGCTCGTCCTCTACTGGGGTATCAGATGGACCGCGGCCCGCTATGGTCTGAGGCTGGCGGATCGACCGGCTGAACGACCCGTGTTCATCCGGGTCGTCGGCGCGCTCGAGCGTATCGTCCCATCTGCCTAGGACTCACACCTCTGGCCGGCGCGGCGGAAAGCTGGGATCAAAGCCCCGCGCCCCCCTTACGTGCTAGAATTCCTGGTCGGGCGACTCTTAGCGGTTAGCCTTCACGTCCTCATACTTACGGTCGTGCCGCTTCCGCTTCGCGGGAGGATAGCGTGGCCGAACCCAACCAGACCGTGACTGATTACTCATTCACGCGCTTCGCGAATCTCGACTTTTACCGGCAGGTCAACGCCCGCCTTCTTGATCTCGCAGACGTCGGCAAGAATCAGCGCATCATCGACCTGGGTTGCGGCACGGGCGCTGTTACGCGCCTGATGCTTGAGCGCCTGACATCGGCGAGGCAGACCGTGATCTACGCGATCGACCACTCTGCCGCCGCCATCAGGCAGGCTATAACGGAGCTTGGCGATCGCAAGGCTGCGATGGTCAAGTTCGTGCAGGCCGAGGTTGAAAACCTGCGTACCGCAGTGCGGGAGCAGGTCGATTCCATCGTCTACTGCAACTCGATTCACTACGTGCCGGACAAGGGCAAGTTGCTCGACGAAGTGCGTGACTCCCTGCGCCCCGGTGGCACCCTTGCCTTCAACACGACATTCTTCGATGGATCCAACCCGCCCGAGAGCGAAGCCTTTTATCGCCGGTGGATGATGCGGTCGCTCCGCATCCTCTCGAAGGAATACGGTCTCCGGCCGACCCGGACAGACAAGACCGAAGCGCGCCGGCAGCTCAGCGCTGAGGGATATGCTGCCCTGCTGAATGAGCACGGGTTCGGCGTGAAGAAGGCCGAAGTCGTCCTGGTGGAGTTCCCGCTCGAAGGCTACATCGACATATCTACGTTCAAGGATTTCATTGAGGGGACGCTGCCGGGCGTCCCACTCGACCGCGGCAGCGCGGCGCTTCAGCGCGGCGCGAGACAGGCTTTCGAAGACCTCAAGATCAGCTTTGTGCCTCGCAACTGGCTGAACGTGGTCGCCATCCGCGCCGCGTAAACGAGCTCCTCCAGCATCACCTCACTGGGAGTTTGTGAGCCCCTCAATCATGTCATCCTGAATCCGCCCCAGGCGGATGAAGAGCTGCCGGTCTGTCAGAGTGCCCCTCCCTAAGACCCGCGTTCCAAAGGTGAAGCAAATGCCGCCCAACACCGACGCATTGACGGCCGCGCTCCCCCGCATACGCCAGGTGATCGAGAACGCCATTCTGCGCTACCAGATCCCGGGCGCAGTTGCCGGGATTGTGATCGGCGGATCGCTCGCCTGGTCCGAAGGCTTTGGCGTCGCCGATCTCGGGTCCCGCCGGCGACCCGACCACCGAACTCTATTCCGCGTGGCTTCGATCACCAAGACCTTTACCGGCACCGCGATCATGCAGCTCCGTGACGCCGGCAAACTGAAGCTCGATGACCCGATCGCATCGCACATCCCGGAGTTTAAGAAGGTGCGCGCCAGGCGCGGGACGATCGAGCAGGTGACGCTCCGGAGGCTGCTGACCCATCATTCGGGACTGGTGAGCGAAGCACCTTTCGACTACTGGGAATCCCTGGATTTCCCGCCGCTCGACCGGGTGCTCGCCAGCATGCCGGCGGTCGAGGTCGTGCTGGACGCCGATCACGCGTTCAAGTACTCGAACCTTGCGTTCGCCCTTCTGGGTGAAGTCGTTGCCCGCGTGTCCGGCCAGGCATGCGAGAAGTACATCACCAGCCGGATCATCGGACCGCTTGGCCTCTCATCCACCACCTTTACCCTGTCGGATGAGCAGCGAGCCAGATTTGCGACCGGCTATGACGGCGACCCCTTCTCAGACCATCCAGCGCTGGCGAAGCACGAGTCGCTCAACGGTCTCACAGCGGCCGGCGGTCTTTATTCGTGCGTTGAGGACCTCGCCCGCTGGGTTTCGTTCCAGCTTTCCCCGTACGGCGGAAGGGGTGGTCCCGATGGAGCCGGGGGCGATCCCCCCTCGCCCGTTCCGGGAGACGCCGTGATGAGCCTGCCGAACCAGGGCGCCCGAAGGCCGGGTGACGGTGTCCTCGCCGCGGCCACCCTTCGCGAGATGCACCGCCCGCAGATTCTCGAGCCCGATTGGAAAACGGGATACTGCCTTCCCTGGCGCGCGGTTCGCTCAGGCGATCGCGTCTATCTGAACCACGGCGGCGGGCTGCCGGGGCACAGGACTACGATCCATTTCGATCCCGCGCATCGTACAGGGTTCATCTTCCTGACCAACCTAGGATGGCACGATGCGCCGGAAGATGTTGCGGTCCCTGCGCTTGACGCATTCGCCGATGCTGCGACCTCGACCAGGAAAGCCCAGACACCCATTATAAGTCCTGCCCCCGAGGCGTTGCGGAGATTCCTGGGATCGTATGTGGCTCTTAACGTGCTGTTCGTGAACATCGAATGGCGCGGAGGTCAACTCCACCTGGTACTGCCTCCCGGCGTGCGGTCGCTGCACGCACCTGCGAAGTTGAAGCCGACTACCGATCCTTTCGCATTCGAAGTTGACGGTGGGCGGGGTGCCGGCGAGCTGGCAAAGTTTGATCTCGACCCGGCCGGCAATGTGGCTTCGTTCGCTCTCGGCGGCACCGTCTACCGTCGCCTGCGGACCGTGCAGAGCGGTGCAGGCACATGACACAGGCTTCCGAGTCCGCCGGAAGCTCCAGGGCCGCCGAACAGCAGTTCTGGACCGATCTCGGCATGACGCCACGCCAGGTCCGCTTGACGCTTGGCGGCGTGATGCTTTCGATATTTCTGGCCTCGCTTGATCAGACCATCGTGGCGACCGCGCTACCCCGAATCGTGGCCGACCTCGGTGGCTTCGACCGGTACACCTGGATAACGACCGCATACATCCTCGCTTCGACAGTGGTAGTGCCGCTGGCCGGCGCCGCATCTGATATCTACGGCCGGAAATGGCTGTTTGTTGGCGGGATTGCCGTCTTCCTGGCGGGCTCCGTGCTCGCGGGGCTGTCGCCCTCGATGAACGCGCTGATCGGTGCCCGGGCGATTCAGGGTCTCGGCGGTGGGGTCATGATGTCCCTCTCGTTCGTCACCATTGGCGACCTCTTTCCGCCTTCGGAACGAGGCAAGTACCAGGGCCTCATCGCGGCCATGTTCGGCGTTTCGTCCATTCTGGGCCCGTTGGCGGGCGGTTTCATCACCGACAACCTCTCCTGGCACTGGGTGTTCTTCGTCAACCTGCCGCTCGGCATCCCGGTCATACTTGCCTTCGTCCGGCTCTTCCCGAATGTCTCTCATCGAATGGAGCGGAGGATCGACTACGCAGGTGCGTTGCTGCTCGTGGCTGCAGTACTGCCCGCGATGCTCTCGCTGACCTGGGCGGGACGTGACGGCGATTGGACCCAGGGCCGCGTAGTTGGTGGGTTCGTGGCTTCGGCGTTTGCGTTGGCCGCATTTCTCTGGGTTGAGACGAAGGCCTCAAACCCCATTCTTCCGTTCGAGCTCTTCAAGAACCGGATCGTTGCCGTCTCGTTTGTTGCGATCTTCCTCACCGGTTTCGGGATGTTCGGCGCCATCATCTTCATCCCTCTACTGTTCCAGGGCGT
>JACQUF010000370.1 GCA_016210435.1 Chloroflexota bacterium | reverse complement strand
CCCCAACCTGGGCGTGTCATGTGGGCGCCCAGGACGATCATGTTCTCCCGTTCGGCCACGTCAAGGATCCGAAGTCTCGATTTCATTCCCAGGTCCTTGTCGGTGTCGGGAGAATAGAGCCAGTGTGTCTCGGTGATATGCGCGGGCGAGCCGGCGATATCGCCGATGATAACGGCCCGGTCCTTGCCCGATGCGATCAGCATGCTCTGGTGCCCGGGCGTGTGGCCGGGTGTATGGATCGCGGTCAGGCCTGGTGCAAAGGCCTTGTCCCCTCTCAGGAGTTCCAGCTTCTCCATCTCCATGAGTGGCAGATACGTGGCCTCGGCCTGCTTGCGCCGTTCCCTCGTCAAGGGTTTCTGGTAGGCGGGACTCGTGAAGTGCTTCCAGTCGGCTTCCTGGAGCAGGTACTTCGCGTTTGGAAATGTCGGCACATATTCGTCGCCGCGTTTCGTCAGGTTCCAACCGACATGATCGCCGTGGAGGTGGGTAAGGAAGACGGTGTTGATATCGGCATGGTCGATGCCCTTGATCCGCAGGTCGTTGACCAGTTCCGGGGGATCGAACCGGCCACCAAGCTGGCCCCACGACCCAAGCCCGGTGTCCGCGATCACCGTCGTATCCGCCGACCGGAGCAAGAAGGAACCGATGTTCGTGTAGAAACCTTTGCCATCGAACGCGTCGGGAAAGCGCTGGCGGTAGGCGGACCAGACATCGTCAGGGGTTTCGGGGAACAGCCGCCGAAACGGGATTGACATGCGGCCGTCCGAGAGCGCGGTAACCCTGATATCGCCAATCATGAGCTCCCACGGTCGAAGCTCAGCTGCCATTACACCTCACCTCTTCTGCGCACCCTCACCCGCCCTTCGGGCTTTCCTTCCCTTCGACTCCGCTCTGGCGCCGTGCTGAGTTTGCCGAAGCGGCGGCAGCCCCCCTCCCGCCCACGGCTGGCGAGGGGACCCTCTCCTGCCCTTCTGGCCCCCTCTCCCGCGGCGGGAGAGGGGGGTTTAGCGCGTCCCCGTTTTCTGTGCCGGTTGGCGCACGTATTTGTTTTCCCATTTCCGGCTGGCCCATGCCTTTGGACGGTTCATTCTCTTTACGGGCACTTCGACAAGCACGGGCTTGTCCATCTGGATCGCCTCCGCCACGAGCCGGCCGACATCGGTTGGCTGAGCGGCGCGGACCCCGTGCAACCCATAAGCGTCAGCGAGCTTCATGAAGTCCGGGTTGTGGAGCGCCCCACCATACTGGCCGCCCCAGCCTTCATCCATATCACGCGTAACGTTTCCGAAAGCGTTGTCATTAAATACCACGCACACGACGTTGATCTTGTGCTGCACCGCGGTCGCCATCTCCGAGGAGTTGTAGAGAAAACCCCCGTCTCCGACTGTCACGACCACGGCTTTGTCGGGGCATCCGACCTTGGCGCCGAGCCCCGTCGGATATTCGTAGCCCAGGTTGCCCGAATACCCGGATGTGATGTAAGTCCTGGGCAGGTACGTCGGCCAGAACGGGCGGGAGAAGTAGCCTACCTGGGTCATCCCTGAAATCAGGATCCCATCATCCGGCATCCCGGCGCGGAGGCTCTTCAGGATCGAGTTCTGAGGTTCTTCATCGGCGCCTGCCGTATCTGACTTTGCCCGGAGCGCCTGGAGCTCGTTCTTCCTCGACGCGCGCTGTGGGACGGCCTTAACCCGCTTTACGAGTTCCTCAAGTGTTGCACTGGCGTCTCCTGCCAGCGAGACCGTCTTCCTATGGTTGCGACCGATCTCCCCGGGATCTATATCGATCTGTATGACTTGCTGCTCCGGTTTCGGCATGGGCTGGGCGAAGCGCGTGCCCACCGCGAGGATGAGATCGGCGCTGTTGAAGTAGTCGCGCAGCGGGCCATACCAGAGGAGCGCAGAGCCGAGCGACAGGTAATCGCGGTCGCTGATCGCGCCCTTCCCTTCGAAGCTGTGAATCACCCCAATCTGCAGGTGGTCGGCCAGATTGCGGAGCGCCTTCTCGGCGCCCGACAGCAACACGCCGCCGCCGGCGTAGATGACAGGCTGCTTCGCGGCCTGGAGCATTTCTGCGGCGCGGTCGATGTCTGTGGCACGCGCCGCTGGCCGGATCGGGTTGCTCGGCTCAATGAGTTCCGCATCGCCCTCTTCTTCCATCGTCTCCGGGGGAAACTCGATTTCGACGGGGCGGGGGCGGCCGGTCTTGAGCTGGTAGATCGCCTCGTGGACGGCAGCCGGGCAGTCCCTGACCTCCAGCGCTCGCTTGCGCCACTTGGTTATTGGCGTGATCGCGGCCTGCTGATCATTCACCTCGTGCAGCATGCCAACATCCTTGCCGATATTCGCCCTCTGTACCTGGCCGGCAACTACGAGTACCGGCGACGACGCGGAGTAGGCGGTGCTCATCCCGGACGAAGCATTCAGCAGCCCCGGCCCGGGTACGACGAGCGCCGTCCCGATCCTTCCGCTTGCCCGCGTGTACCCGTCGGCCATGTAGGTAGTCGCCTGCTCGTGTCTCGTCGTGACCAGACGGATGCCCGGCTCGTCGCGCAGCGCAGCCCAGACGCCGTACAGCTGCACCCCGGGGAGCCCAAAAACGACCCGCACGCCCTCGCGATGGAGCTGCTTCACAATCGCTTCGCCACCGGTCAAGCGGGCCATTTCGAGCCTCCTTACCTGAGGGCATCCAGGTCCAAGGGCCGAGGTCCGAGGGCCAAGGTTTGCACCTGGAACCTGTTCCCTCAGACCTGAGCCCTGAATGCTGACGTAGTCTAGCGCGCCCGCGCCGTCTTCCGGGGGCTAGAACGAGGCCGCCAGGTCAAAAGGTCGCCCAGGCCCTTCAGAAACTCGTCGAGCTCCTCACGTTCGAAGGTGTCCAGCGTCCGCCGGGCGGGAATCCGCAAGACCAAACTCATCATCGGCCCCGGTGGCATCGTTTCTTCCTTCACATATCGGATCGATGCCACTTCCTCGGGCAGGCGGACGATCACATCTGCGTTGATGCGCGTACCTGCAGGAGGGTCGTGGTTCTGGATGAAGACCGGCAGATCCACACCTTCTCCGAGCAGCCGGT
>JACQUF010000360.1 GCA_016210435.1 Chloroflexota bacterium | reverse complement strand
GAAGAAGCTCAGGTCCAGCCTGAGCTGGTAACCCAGGCCAACGGCAGCGACGAAACCGACTACCGGCGCTGGCTCCTACGATGACCTCCAACCGGTGGAAGACGAACGTCAATAGCTTGGGCCGTACCTGCATCTGAGCGCGTGTTCACGACACTGGCCCACGTTTGTCAACGCCGAACGAATACAGTCGGCGGCGATACACGTTAAAGGGTGACTCGAACACACCCGACCAAGGATCAGGAATCCGCCGCCGCGCGTGTCGACCCGGGGTTGCGATATGACCACTCGGTCCGCATTACGCACGGGCCGGTATGGGGGCGGTTGCCAGGTGGCGCTCCAATCCGTCAACAAACCGTTGAGAGGAGCGCAGGACTGGAGTTCACCAGCGAGTGACCGTCTGCCACTCACTTAGCCGGTGGTCCCAGGGAATTCCAGGGATCTTTGGAAGCTGGTGACCTCGATGGCTACCTGCCGCCCACGTTCACGAGCGAGGTGATCAAGATCGTGCACGCCGCCGTGTTCGGCGACACCGACTTTGCCGGGCGCTGGAAGGAGCCCGACATCTTCCTCGGCACGGACGGCCGTGCGCAGGTGATCTCGTCTCGGACCTGATGGCCTGGCTCGAGGACGAGTACTGAGGCAGGATTACCACCGTCGACGCGCTGTTCGGTTGGTGCGCCGACTTCGAGACGGTCCATCCGTTCCGGACGGCAATCGACGCACGAGTGCGGTCATTGTCGCGGCCTGTTCGCACCAACCGTATCCGGACCTGTGGCTCGCGCCGCAGCGATAGCGGCCGATCGCCTCGGTCCCTGGTACCGATTTCCCCGAATGCCGGGTATGCCAGGAAAGGCCGTCACTATCGTCACTTTGCTTGTCCCGACGCCGAGCCCTGCCGCCGACGCCTTCCGAGCCACCACCGGGCTCTGACCCGGCGAAGCCGTAAGGCGACGCGTTTATAACCAGGGCGACCGTCAATTTCTCGGGGCGGCGATCATGGTTCTGGCGTCGACGGTGGCGGATTATCCACCGGCGATGCCGGTTTCGTGACGCTTCGTGAGGCCGAATTACGGCCTGGTTTCGGCCAACGCACCGCGGTCGCCACATTGGCGCCGCCTGACAGCCGTCCTTCTCTCGACTGAGGCACGATGCATTCGCTGCGAAATCGTGTTCGGCGGCCTGCTGATAGCGGACCCGAGTCGCACGACCGGCGTCGCCGAATGCCCGGGAAACCGACCGATGATCGGAGGATATCCGTCTCGCGTGCAACGACGGGTGCGATGGGCCGAAGTCGCTGCGAGGAGGACGACGCCAGTCCGCGCGGCAACAACGGCCCCGTTTTCCGGTTCGTCGCGCGCCGCCATCTACGGCATTATCTCGGCATCAGCTCACGATCGCCCCAGTAGTCCCGCTTCGCGCACGCGAGCGTGTCGCGCGCGCCAACGTTACGCGCGAGGGGAAGCCGTAGCTGAAAACACGCATCATCCGCTCAAGACTCCCTCGGCACTCGCCGGGCACCTACCAAGGTAGGCCGCCTGTCGCCACGGGCAGCCCGGACTCCGCCCTCATGCTGAGCTCATCTCCGGGCGTTTTCCGCGTTCCGTTCACTGTTTATGCAACGGTATTTCTCCCAACCCCCTGGCATCTTGTATTTCAACGAATCGTCTCGCTGCGACCTGGAATCGACCGTCCTGAGAACATCAACCGGAGAATTGGGCATTCGGTCGCGCGAGGCTGTCTTCGAAAGTCGTCAGGCGCTCGCGTCTCCCCCTCAGTCGCGCGTCGTGATCGGCACGGCGTCCTCTATCGCGCCAGGCCGGTGGGCCCAGACGGGATGCCGGCGCGGTCCTTTGAACACGCGGTTCGGCACGATGACGGAGAAGATCTTCTTCCCCGATGCGGCGGGGTGCGATCGGCGAGCACGCTGGTCACCTGGCCGACGGCGGCACCGCAGACTCCGGATCTTCCCTGCTGGTCACCTCAGTCACCATGCAGAAGCGCGGCGCTGCGCCGGCTACGTCTGCGCGGCATAGCGTCTTGGCCGAAGCAGTGCTCCCACGCGCACTGGTTGGCCTTGGACTCGATCGCGTAGATCGAGCCGCAGTACCGGCAGAGGTACCCCTTGATACTCCATTCGGGACCGATCGGCACGACGAATTGGCAGTGGGCGAACCTTCGGGCATCCGCCCGGGCTGCCATGACTACCCGCTGACAGGTGTCGTGGCTGAGGCCAGTGGCACTCGTCATCTCGGCGTAGGTATGACCCTCCGCTTTGGTCCACAGAACATAGCGTTTGTGAATGTCGCCCGCGTACCCGCGGGCGGCCACCCTGTCCCCGCGCCTGTTCAACGTGGCCGCACTCGGAACCGTGCCGATACAGAACTCCTCCCAGACCAGGGGTCGACCGAAACGTAACGATTTGATGATGGCTTTCACCTTGCGACGCGGCATGACCATGCCGTCGTCCGTGGCGACGGGTGTGTTTTTCACCTCGGACCTCTCGTGCCCACTCTTTCACGCCTGAAGATCGACATCCTCTTTGATCGCACAGTCGTCCGGGGATCCAAGCTACGTGATCCTGCACCGGTTCCCCGGTATCCCGGCTTTCAGGCAACCGACGCGCAGCCGGCCATGACCGAACTGCAACTGCAACCGAGTTGGCCCTTCCCCATCAATCGGGACGGATTGTTCGCGGCCGCTCGTGCCGACCGGCTGCCACGAAGGCAGCAGGTCAACGTATCGGTCGAATCTAGGCGCCAGGCCTCGAGTCGCGGGCCAAAAAGGGGGGCGAGCCAAAAACCGTCCGCCACCGTTGACTGACCCGGCACTGGGACCCCACCCAACAACTGACCGGATGTTGGCCCTGGGTAAATAAGCGGGATTCTCGGGCGCGCCCGTCACAAGCAACGTAACGGGCCCTCGTCGGGTTTCGCAAATATGCGGCCGCATATCCGCAATGGATAGCGGGCAAACCCTAGCGTGCCAGCCGGACCTTCACCATCAGGGGTGTCGCGGAGGTAGCCTGCAAGAATGCCCGTGGTTGGTCCGCGAAGGGGGTGAGGATATGTATGACGATGACCCAAACGCGTTGCTGGACTATGTCGGCCCAACCATCCGCAAGGTAATAACTGCGACAGTCAGTCGTTGCTCGGCAAGCCCTGACCTCGCCGCCTCGATTCAGAAGGTCTGCGCGGATCGAGACTACGAAAGACTCGCGCTTGTACTACGCGCGAATTGGGGCACCGTGGCGACTGCTACCAACGGGATGATGATTCCGCTCGTCCCGGCCTACCTCGATCTGAGGGAGTTCTGGGAGTGGCTGATGGACACGATTGCCCGCGCCGCCGCGGACGAAAAGCTGCTCCGAGATAGTGCCAAGGCAAAGGCACGCGCTCACGAAGTAGCCACGCACGTAGTCAAGCCGACACACCGGTACGGACTCATTTTCGTGGTCGAGTATCTGGACCTTGGTCGGGAATCCGTCCGACTCGGTGATGTCACGTTTTCAATGCCAACAGCCGAAACTCGTTCACGGTGGGCGGCCGAGGAGACGATGTGGGGAGCAGGTTGGAGCAAGAAGAATGACCCGCTCTGGTCCATAGCGGAGGCAACCGCCAATGCGGTTGATGCCCACCACGCAAGCCTCGTTGCACTTCCGGTCGTTTCGAGGGCGATGAACCGGGCAAAGGTTGCAGCATTCGCTGGGGATTCCAACGTGTTGGAGCCAGCGCGATTTCAATGGCGGTTGACCGGCGAATGGAGAGCTACCCCCGACGGTGCCAACGAGGATGCAAGCATCGATGGCTGGTTCCGTCCGCCTGACAAACCGCTCGTGATACCGATGGGCGCGACGGTTAGCAGGGGACTAGACGAAGGGCACTCGGGATTGGCGCTGCTCGACCTTCCCTCCGTCGCCCCGCAGCTTCGAGCGGAACTCGACATCGTCGTGCGCTGGGTGGCCCGAAGTCTCACCGAGGTAGACGAAGACGAACAGATAGTCCAGTTGGCGACCGCGCTGGAGTCGCTTCTACTTCCTGATCACCGAGACGGGAAAAAGGGTGAGTTGCTCGCCCTGCGGTATCACCTTCTCGGGGGTGCCATGAATCCCGCCGGAATCCTCGACCTATACGAGCGCCGGTCGGACGTGGTCCACGAGGGGGATACGATTGGTTTCGCTCCGCTCGACCTCTGGCGGATTCGTCTGGCT
>JACQUF010000359.1 GCA_016210435.1 Chloroflexota bacterium | reverse complement strand
GTACGGGTCTGACGCGATCTTCACGGTCAATCCCGTCCAGCGTCGATTTCAGGACGTCAACGTGATCACACAGCACCTTCAAGGCCGGCTGGCAAACTTCGAAACGGCGGGCCGGTATTTGCTGGGTCTTGATCCCGGCCGCGTGCTGTGAAAGATGGTCTCAGGCCTCGACCTGAGTCTTCCTCGTGTGGCCCGTGCCGGCGATGTCCGGGTGATGACGGGCCTGCTTCCCACCGACGATTACTCCGGGGCACAAACACGGTTCACAGGATTCACCATGTACAACCTTCACTGACCTCGAACCGCCCTGTTATTCAAGCGCCCCGCGCCAACACCTCGCGCAGTCGTTCGCCAACCATGCGCTGCCACCCCATGCGGGCGCCGTCGATAGCGGGTTTATTGGCAGGCAGGAAGCCGGAGTGCTCGAGCGCGAGCCGCGTGCCGCCGGAGGGCGTCGGCGTGAGCGTCCAGTCGACCACGGTGTCGACACGCGAGGACCCTGAACCGCTCCGCCAGGAATAACGGAGGCGCTTGTGCAGCTCGAGCTCGAGTATCTCGCAGTGCACGATCCCATCCCACCACTGCGTCGGCGCCGTCTTGAATGTGAAACGGTGTCCGACGAGAGGCCGCATATCGGTGGCCATGAGCCACGTCTCGAGCAGCTTGGGCTCGGTCAGGGCACGCCATACCTTGTCGGGCGGGAATGGGAGGTCGTACTCCAGAGAAATCGACTGCGTTTCGGCTTTGGCGTTCAATTACTCATCTCCTCGAGCAATACTTTGAGGCGGTAGATGCGTCCCGGCCAGAACGCCTGGTAGTGCGCGATCCAATCGATGAGTGGTCTAAGTCCGTTTGGTTCGACCCGGTAGTAGACGAGACGACCATCACGCCGTTCGGACACAAGGCCCGCACCGCGGAGCGTGGCCAGGTGCTGGGAGACGGCCGGCTGGGAGATGTCGAAGCGCGCCGTGAGGTCCTTCACAGCGGCTTCTCCGCGGGTGAGTCGTTCAAAAATGGCGCGCCGGCTTGGGTCCGCCAGCGCTCGGAAGACCGTGTCCTCGCGTCGCATGAAGGAATCTTATAAGTCGTTACTTATGGAATGTCAAGCCCGCGGCTGGAACTTACTCAAAGATCGCATGTCCGCCTGCTCCAGGTAGTCCATGGCATCGTGCAAGCGCATGCGCTCGTCCCCATCGCCGCAATGAGGACCTTTCCAATGACGAACCGGATACGCCGCTGCCCGAGGACGTAGCGAGAGGCAAGGAGCCGTTCCTGGTCATCGGGTCCATCGCCGGCGGGCAGGAGTTTATTGAGGCGACGTCGGGCTAGCGGGACCTCGGAGTCGCCCGCGCGCCGTCGATTGTCAGTTCGATCGCGATAGGCAGGGCGCTTTTGCCCCACTCGGTCAAGTCGTCGCCGCTCGCCTGACTGTATTTGTCGAGCAGGAGCCGCCTGGCGTCGCGATCCTCCTCGGTCGCCGGCGCCACTTTTCGGGCGAGCCCGTCGAATTGCCAGTCGCCAATTCGCACGGTGACCGTTGGCTTCTTCGTCAGATTCCTCACCCAGTCGGACCGATCACGTCCGCCCGAGAGCATGTAGACCGTCGTGTGGCCCGCTTCGCGTCTTCCAGAGCGGGTTGCTCCCGCTGGCAAGACCTTCATCCCGAACCAGATCTCGATCTCATGGGGGCGGCCGGTTGCCCGGCCGATGGTCGTCAGGTAGCAGTATTGCTCCGCCGCCAGCTCATCAAAGTCAACCATGACCCCTCCCCCGGCTCGAACTCTTCGCGCTTACCGTCCGCCCAGATCCAGACCTGCTTCTCGATGTTGCGTCCGATGCTGTGGTCGAAATGCCGCTCGGCGACGTCTGGGCCGTGGAATTCGGCTGAGGTCCGCTGCGACGATCCGCGACCCCGGGGCTCACGGTCCCGGAATCCGCCGGGAGTCCCCTATCGGCGGTCTTCGCATTCTGGGGCTCGAGTCGCCTCTCTGCGGAATCCAGATACGCGGCAGCTTCGGAATTCTGCGGGTCCGCACGAAGAACATCGAGGACAAGCTCGCGGACCGCCTTCCAATCGCCTGAGGACTCCGCGGCGTCTATCTGATCGAGTAGTCGATCGATTCGCCGCTGAAGTCGCTCGTTGGCCATCGCTCTACGCCTTCAAGATCTTCTTGCAGGCCATGATTCGTTCGAAATCAGCGGCTTTATTCCCAAGGTCTCGGGCGTGGCCTTCTAATCGATTGGAATATGAACGCTGTGTCGGATCTTGCCCCCTACGGCCTGAGAGAGGTGTCCTTTGCCATGCGTGTCCTCAACGAGAACGACCTGACCGGCATCGATGATTCGACTTTCGCCATCGCTGGCAGTGATGCGTACTCCGGCATCCAGGTTGATGATGTACTGGCGCCGCGGTGCGGGGTGCCAGTCGAGGTCATAGGTGGGTGGCACGCGTCTAAAGATGATCCCGCTGGCCGGAAACCGCCTTGAGAAGTCGCCGCTTGGAGACGTCTCGGTCCACGCGATGTCAATATCTCGAAAGTGCGATTCACCCGCCGCGTCAGCGTACAAGTTACGAATCTGCATTGGCGGCCCATCCCCCTGCCCTCGGCGTCACCTCTTCGACCGTTGTTCGAACCCCGACGGACTTGACGCTCGGCGTCCGTTCCTTCTGGTACCTGTTTTCGGCTAAATCGACGCGGTCTCAGTTGCGCGTTTCGATCCGCACGATTCCCTTCGATCCATCGACCGTGACCGACATCCCGTCGCGTATCACGGAAGTCCCGATACGGGTGCCAACCACTGCTGGCAGGCGATACTCGCGACTCACAATGGCGCAATGACTCAAGACGCCGCCGGTATCGGCCACCAGGGCGCTCACTGTCGAAAATAACGGGGTCCACGGCGGCATGGTCATCTCGCCCACTCTCGAATCGCGGCGCCGCCCGAGACCACAGGCGCGTTGGGTGGCATGAGCACTCCCGAGTCAGAGAACAGTTCGGAATAGGCAGCGAAGTTCCCAGCCTTGGCCGCGGCGCCAAGCTGCCGATACAGGGCGTCGACACCTTCCAAGTCGTTCGTCGAGGTCATCCTGTGGCAGCCGTTAAGAGAAGTACGTGTCGATCGCGTACTGGTCGCCCGGGTGCTCCCACGCCTCCACTGCCGGCATTCTACGTGGAAGATGAGCGCCGGACGAAGGCAGATTCTCGGAGTGAAGCTGGCACTGCAGCCTCCCCTTCCGCGTTCAAATGGTGAGTCCACGTTGGGTCGCGAAACCGGAGTCAGCGTGTGGTGGCTGGCGGTGCTCACCCGTATGCCGAGGATCTGTCCGCGGTTCGGAATCTGAGCCCGGCCGAAATCGTGAAAGGGTGGGAGTCGGCAGGAGCGGCTCTTTCCGATCGATCAATAAAGCGCATCCTTGCCCTCGATCGACAAATGCTGGTCGAGGCTGCGGCGGATCGCCTGGATGGGAGTTATCGTCTGGCCGATATGAAGGTGCCGGGGCTACTCGTTTGCGGGACCAAGGATTGGCGCTTCGACGACGTCGGGCGGTTTGCCCAAGTGCCCCCAGGTTGGCAAGCGATTCCCGTCGAGGGGGCCGACCGCCTGCAGGCGTGGATTCAGTCCGAGCGGGTCGTTCCGCATGTGAAGGAGTTCCTCCGGTCTGTGGCTACGGGACGCGGATGAGCCGGGTGTGTAGCAGATCAGGCCAAGATCAACCGGAACGGAGGGCCCTCCGGTAAAGATCGGCCAGCCGATCGAGGAAGGGCTTGTCCGTCTCCATTACCACCAGAACATCGAGGTCGGTAAAAGGTCGCGCCGTCCCCGGGCCTACTCCCACAGGCTCACGCCAGCATGCCTGGCCACCTCTCGCAGCGGTCCATCCGCGCAGCCCAACACGAGTCTTCGCCGTTGCGCCAGCTCCAAGTACGCTGCGTCATAAACGGATAGCTGATGTGCGATCGCCACCTCCGACAACCGGGTGAACGCCAGCGCCGCCATTTCATGGTCGACGCGTAGCCGGGCGTTCGAACCGAGCTGAGCGCGGCGCTCGGC
>JACQUF010000366.1 GCA_016210435.1 Chloroflexota bacterium | reverse complement strand
GCTTGAGCCCGTCGATGAGCGCGTCGACCTCGCCCTCATGGTTGTACAGGTACATGCTCGCCCGTGCGACCGCGGACACGCCGTAGCTCTTCACCAGTGGCATCGCACAGTGGTGGCCGGTGCGAATCGCGATGCCGAGGCGGTCCAGCGCGGTACCCAGATCGTGAGGGTGAATGCGATCATGGGTGAACGAGATCGTCCCGCCCCGTTTGGCCACGTCAAGCGGACCGATTACCTTGAAGGTCTCCAGCTCGGCGAAGCGGCGTAGCGCATAGCTGGTCAGCTGATGCTCGTGTTCCCGCACGAGGTCCATTCCCAGATTCATCAGGTAGTCTACGGCAACGCCGGTGGCGATAGCGTCAGCGATATTGGGGGTGCCGGTCTCGAACTTGTACGGCAGCTGGTTCCATTTGGCGTCCTCGTACGTGACTTCGAGGATCATGTCGCTGCCGAACAGGAACGGCTCCATGTTCTCGAGTATTTCCGGCCGCCCGTACAGCACGCCGATCCCAGTCGGCCCCAGCATCTTGTGCGCCGAGAACGCCAGGAAATCGCAGTCGATGTCCTGAACGTCGACGGTCATATGCGGCACGCTCTGGGCGCCGTCCACCAGCACCACCGCACCTGCCGCGTGCGCCTTGCGAGCGATCTCCTTGACCGGGACGATCGTACCCAGGACGTTTGACATGTGCGTCACGGCCACCAGCTTCGTCCGGGGCGTAATGATCTCGTCGATCGAGGACACGTCGAGCAGGCCCTCGTCCGTGCGCGGTATGAATTTGAGCTTGACCCCGAGTTCCTTCGCCACACGCTGCCAGGAGATCAGGTCGGAGTGATGCTCCATGGCGGTTGTAACGATCTCGTCTCCGGGCTTCAGCTTCCGCCGCGCGTATGCATAAGCGACGACGTTGATCGACTCGGAGGCATTGCGCGTCCAGATGACCGACTCCGGCGCCGGCGCATTGATGAACTTCTGAACCTTGCCGCGGGCTTCCTCGTATGCGTCCGTAGCTTCAATGCTCAACGTGTGGACGCCTCGGTGAACGTTCGAGTTGTAGTGCTCGTAGTAATCGACGAGCGCCTGGATTACCGAACGGGGCTTCTGGGACGTCGCGGCGTTGTCGAGGTACACGAGCGGCCGCCCGTTGACCTTGCGAGCGAGGATCGGAAAGTCCTCCCGGACCTTCATGACGTCGTACATCTCGCCCCGCTTTACGTGGTGCATTGAAATTCCTATTCCGCGTCGATCTCGACTTCGACGTCGTCGCCTGAAACACGGGTCAGGTATGACTTCACCGGGAATACCGCAGGCAGCGCGCGGACCGCGCCCGACCTGACATCAAACCGGGCGCCATGCCTCGGACATTCGATCTCGTTTCCCTCGAGCACGCTCTGCTCGAAGGACGAGCCGTCGTGTGTGCAGACATCTTCGATCGCGTAGAAGTTGCCATCGACATTGCAGACTGCGATCGCTACATCATCGACACGATACACGCGCACTTCGCCTTCCGGCACATCGGCCGTCCGGGCGACTTTCACGAATCGAGGCGCCATCCGATTAGCCCATCTTCCTGTCGACCACGGTCTCGATGTGGCGCTGGAGCCATGCGAGCCCGAGCCTGTCAGAAACTTCGGCGAAAAACGCCTCCACGAGCATGCGCTCGGCCTTCGCCCGGTCGATTCCCCGCGACTGCAGGTAGAAGATGCCCTCCCGGTCGATCGGCCCCACCGCAGCCGCGTGGCTGCACTTGACGTCGTTCGCCTCTATTTCCAGCACCGGGATGGAGTCCGCGTGCGGCTTGCCAGTCAGAAGCAGATTGCGGTCCGTCTGAAACGCGTTGGACTGCTGTGCGGGCTTGCGCATCTTGATCAGGCCGAGGTAGACGGACTCTGCCTGGTCCTTGAATGCGCCCTTGTAGAGAAGGTCGCTCACGGTGTGCGGCGCAAAGTGGTCCTGGAGGGTGAATTGATCGAACTTCTGACGCCGATCGCCAAATGCCAGGCCGTAGATATAGCTCTGGGCCCCCGGTTCGATCAGATATGACTCGACCATGGTCTTGGTGACCCGGCCACCGAAGGACATCAGGAACGTCCGTAGCTGCGCGTTACGGCGCAGATAGGCGCGGGCGATGCCGAGCGACCGCACATTGCTCCCGAGCTCCTGGAGCAATCCGAAGCGGACGGACGCGCCGCTCGCAATATAGATTTCCGTCGATGGCTGGCTGAACGTGGCCTGTTCGCCGTCCGGGGAGATGTGCTCCTCTACCACCGTGACCTCAGCGCCCTCGTCAGCCACGATCAATGTGTGCGGAAGCTGAGCGCTACCGAGCGCTCCCTGGGTGATTGTCCGCAACGGCAGCTTTGCGGCGACGTTACGCGGTACATAGATGAACGTCCCGGACGTCCAGAATGCCCCGTGCAACGCGTCGAATTTACGCGTCGATTCGGCGGGGACTTCCGCCGACATGAAGAACTTCTGCACGAGGCTGGCGTGCTCGCGCACCGCGGTATTCAGATCGCAAAGGATGACGCCGCTGCGCTTCAGGTCATCGTGGACCTGCAGATACGTGCCGCCTCCAGCCCGCTGTATGAGCACGGCCCCCCGTTCCTCAACCGATCGGCCAAGCCTCGAACCCAGGCCGAACGGCCGGTCTCCGTCCTGCCCGTTTCGCCCCCAGTGAGTGGGGACCGCGGCAACGGTACCGATCGGAAAGAGAGAGAGACTCGTGCGCCGCCAGAGCTCCGCCTGAACGTCAGGCAGCGGAAGTTGCTGGTAGTCGGAATACGCCTGAAGCCGCCTGTCTCGCACCCAGTCAGGTTCGCGCCGCGCGCTGGCGAGCGTCCGGACGGTTTCTTCGGTCAGCGAACCGTCGTCCAAGTGAGCCGCCGGTGAAACGGCTGGGGTCCTGATCGTCGTCTGTTCAGTGGGCATTCTTGCAACACCCGGCCTCTCCCTCGATGGGAGAGGATGCCAGGTGAGGGTGGTCTCCGTTCCGGGCGGCGGCGTGGCCCTTCCCGTCGACTG
>JACQUF010000365.1 GCA_016210435.1 Chloroflexota bacterium | reverse complement strand
GAACGAGGATGTGCGCTGGGCCGCGGCCGGGGCGCTGGCGTCAGTCGCGCACGTGGACCGGGTCCAGCAGGCGCTGATCGAGAAGCTCGACGACTCGTACAAGGGGGTGCGCGGGGGTGCGGCCTGGGCGCTGGCGTCAGTCGCTCATGTAGACCGCGTCCAGCAGGCGTTGATCCAGAAGCTCGACGACACGGGCACGAATGTGCGCAGGGTTGCGGCCGAGGCGCTGAGATCCGTCGCGCACGTAGACCGCGTCCAACAAGCGCTAATCCAGAAGCTCGACGATCCGGAGGCGCTTGTACGCAGGGATGCGGCAGAGGCGCTGACGTCCGTCGCGCACGTACACCGCGTCCAACAAGCGCTAATCCAGAAGCTCGACGATCCGGAGGCGCTTGTACGCAAGTATGCGGCCGAGGCGCTGAGATCCGTCGCACCCTTGGACCGGGTCCAGAATGCGCTGATCCAGAAACTCGGCGACACGGACGTGAGTGTGCGCCGGACTGCGGCCTGGGCGCTGGCGTCAGTCGCGCACGTAGACCAGGCCCAGATAATCCAGAAGCTCGACCACCCCGAGGAGGAGGTGCGCTGGGCTGCGGCCTGGGCGCTGGCGTCAGTCATCTCGAGAAGCGCGAATACCCCTCTACGTATTCGGCTGTTCGCCACTATTAGTCCAGATGCTGGTTTGGCCCTCCGCGGAGGACTCCCGAGGACAGCACCAAGGTCCTGGATGTCGGTGTTGCAAGAGATGGATTCTATGCCTCAACCTTCACCGTGGCGTCAGGACATCGCCGCGCTGGCATTCGGATTGGCTGGGACCGGGAAGGCGTCCTACGCCCTCGGCCTCGCGATCATCCTCAAGTCTGAGTCGATCCCGCTCCCGGTGCGCGACTGGCTGGTCCAGCGTGGAGACCTGGATCCGGACCAGCCCGCGCTCGACCCACGGGCGGCAGATACGAAACGGCTTGCGAGCACATGGCCGAACTTCTACGAAGATGCCTCCCAGATAGGAACGTGATCACGGCCCCTGACCTCATTCACAAGCCACTCCTGCTTCGTCCAAACAGAAGACCCCTTCAGCCCCATCCTGATCGCAGCCTCAGCGTCTCGCGGTTCTCCGCTCACCCTCGCTCCCACACCATGGTCTGCAGACACAGAGGTGTGGTACACGGGTCTCGCTTTGGTAGGAGCACCGAGTTCACTCCCCTTCGAGGACGTCTATTCCCAGGTTGAACCGCCCCGGGATTCATGGAGACCCTGTTTGTTGGGTCCCGGCCAGCGCCAGGGCCGCTGAACTGTGGCAGCGGGCTTCACGCTCGGTTGGCGGCACGTAGCCGATCCCAGAAGAGCCGGCGATTGTTGAACCATTCGACCCATTCGAGTGTGGCGAGCTCAAAGTCGTCGACGCCCGGCCACGGACCACGCCGGCGCACGAACTCCGCCTTGTACGGGCCGGTCACAGACTCAGCCAGGGCGTTGGTCGTAGGAATCGCCACGGCTTCCCGCAGACGTCACCGTACCCGCCTCGGCAAGCTGCTCTCTGTAGCGGATCGAGAGGGCTGCACCCCCTCGATCCGAATGGTGGACGAGCCCGCACCGCCCACTCCCTGACGTGAGCGGGAAACTCTCAAGAATGAGTCCCAAATATTCCCGAGGCGGTTCAGCCCGCAGCTTATCGTCGTTCGGGTGATTGAGCCCCGATCACGCCCACATCTACGCGGTACAGATCGCGTTCGGTCTGCTCCAAGCCGCACCCCTCCAGAGTTAGTTTCAGTCCATACTCACCGTCGACGGTCCTGAGTCGACGTATGAACCCGTCTCTCGTTGCGACGAGTCCAAATTGAAAACCGCCATAGTTGGCCGCAAACCACCTCTGTTGGGTTGTGTCGAGGTGGCTCGGGATCGACCCCCCGGGGCCAACGCCGGGATGTGAGTGCATCCACCCAGCCAAGAAGCAGCCGGTCGATTCCATCTGCACGAGGGCTCGGTGCAGCTTCTTGCGGTCGGCCTGGACATGGAGGTCGCTGGCGGCGCCGGTTACGTCGTACCCGGCGGTGATACGCATCGAACCTCCCCGGTCCCAACGACCGGCAAAGACCGCCATCCGTTCGGGCGGAAGAATCTGACACCAGCATTGGACGAGCACTTCCGTCGGGATCAAGACTGTCTTGGCCGCACCGTCTATGACCACGCGGGAACATTCCTCAGCCGTTTCGGCCAATTCGGAGCCTGTAGATGTTTCGAACCTTGAAAGGATGCCCCACAGCCTGACCAAGGAGGTGCGGTGGCGCGGTTCAGGCCATTCGCGCATCGCTTCCGCTGCACCTGTGATAAGGCTGCGGACCTCGCCGATCGGCATTGCTTCGCCAGTGGACGTCGAAGTCATCGCCAGGTCCAACGCGTCGACCCAGAGCGTTAGGATCCGGCGCACGGACTCGACGTCTGGGGACCCTCTCAGGACTTCGCATAGCTCACCCAGCCAGACCGAGTATGAATCAAGCAAGTCGCGCAACAGATCGCTCTTATCTAGATCATGGTCCGCCTCCGGCGTAGGACGCACACGGATGTTCGGCAGAAGTTTCATTGCCCGTTCCTGTTGAGTGATTCGGCGATGACTTTCTCGACGTAAAAGATCGCCTCGTCCACGTTTCGGGGTGGACTCATCCAGCCCACGATGTACACGTCGTTCCCGAGCGGACTGAAGCACACTCGCTTCGGATGGTTACGGGTCTCAGCCGGCAGGCCCGACACCGTCACCGCAAGCCTCCCCTCCCCTTCCACAATCTCGCCCCGAAACGCCAGGTACTTCCCCGTGCCAGGGTCCTTCACCATGTACGGACCCCGGTACACCGTCCTCCCGTTTATCTGCTGGCGCTTCCACCCGCGCTCCACCCAGCGCGTCAGCCCTCCCAGCGCTCCCACAGGCCCAGAGCGTCTGACCTCCGGCCTGGACGGCCCCACCGCAGGTAGTCTGTTCACCTTCCCGGGCGGGGGGCCAACCGTCCTCAGCAGCCGACGCAGACGCATCGAAGCTACCCTGCCTCGACGCTACGAGGCTCCGCATACACCTTCTGCCCGCTCTCAACTTGCGAGTACACGTCCTCCAGCGGCGTGAACTCCGTCCCGTCGGCCTTCACCAGCACCATGTCCTTCAGCTTGAGCTGGTTCAGTATGTCCGCCGCCCTCGTCCCAGGACGCAGCGGCACACGGTCGTACTGGCGTTGTCCAGAATCCCCAGGCTTCGAAAGAATGATCTCCCTGACCTCCGCGTCTGCCATGGTCTCTCCTTCTTGCATCCGGTATGTCCCGCCGTGCGGGAACACGACGTCCGATGAAAACATGGTCCGGATCAGACGCACCATTCGCAGCCGCGGCAGCCTGAGGCCACGCTCACGACCCGATGAGCAGCTGGATCGGGCCCCTAAGCCTCTCGTGGCGCTGCTGGGGAGTCTGAGTCGTCACGCAGCGCAGTCTCGTAGAAGGTCGACCACTGGCCGGCGAGTTCCTTCGGCCTGGCGACCCATGGGCCGCGCACACGTCCGTCTCTGCCTGCACGGCCAAGCTCCGCCAGCCAGTCCAGCACGGGCAGCTCAACCGCATCCGGCCTGAAAATGATCGCAGGACCCAGCGCATACGTGAGCCTCGCCGCACCGACGATCCCCAGCGACAGCGCGGCAAGGTCCTGGCGCCATGGAGAGGACACGACGTCCTGCGCCACCGAAGGCCACCGGTGAGGTGATGTCCGCCGCATGCCTAGGCGAAGGGCTGCCTGTGCCCCAGCCGAGGGCACGGAGTCGTCAACCAGAGTGAGCGCCTTCCACACTCCCTCCTCGTGAGCCACGGACGAAAGGGCCAGCGCTGCCGCCGCGGCACTCTCGGGATCGCCGAGCATGGCGAGCAGCGCGCGCTGCACCGCCTTTTCGCGCACGACTGTTGAAAGCGCAGCAGCCGCCGCCGATCCCACCCAATCGATAGGATCATCGACCATGCTGAGGATTGCGCGCTGTACCGCCTCCACGTGGGCGACAGAGGAAAGGGCGTAGGCCGCGGCCCCGCGCACGTACGACTCGGAGTCTTCGAGCCTGCCCAGGAGCGCCCGCCGCACAGCCTCCTCGTGGGCGACAGACGCAAGGGCAAGGGCCGCCGCCCCGCGCACACCAGCATTTGGATCTTCGAGACCGCCCAGGAGCACAAGCTGCACAGCCTCCACGTGGGCGATAGAGGCAAGGGCCCACGCCGCAGCCCGGCGCACATCAGCGTCGGGGTCTTCTAGATTGCTCAGGAGCGCACGCTGCACCCGCTTCTCGTGGGCGACAGAGGTAAGGGCCCCGGCCGCGATCGCGCGCACATCAGCGTCGGGGTCTTCTAGATTGCCCAGGAGCGCACGCCGCACCCGCTCCACATAGGCGACAGAGGCAAGGGCACGGGATGCTGCCCAGCGCACGCTGGGGTCGGAGTCTTCGAGCACTCCGATGAGCGCCCGCTGCACGGTTTCCTCGTGGGCGACTGAGGAAAGGGCGTAGGCCGCGGCCCCGCGCAGACTTGGGTCGGGGTCTTCGAGGCTGCCCAGGAGCGCACTCTGCACAGTCTCCTCGTGGGCGACAGAGGCAAGGGCCCAGGCCGCGGTCCGGCGCATCCAAGGGTCGGCATCCTCGAGCCCGCCCAGGAGTGCACGCTGCACAACCCCCACGTCGGCGACAGACGCAAGGGCGCCGGCCGCGATCCCGCGCATGCCGCGGTCGGGGTCTTCGAGCCTGGCCAGCAGCGCCAGCTGCACGGATTCCATGTGGGCGACAGACGCGAGGGAACGGGCCGCGGACCCGCGCACCCAACGGTCG
>JACQUF010000351.1 GCA_016210435.1 Chloroflexota bacterium | reverse complement strand
GGCTCTGGTCTCCGACGTCACCAACCCCGCGCAGGTTGAGGAATTGGTCGCGCGCACGCTCGAGGAGTTGGGCCGGATCGACATCCTGGTGAACAATGCGGCCGCGCCATACGGCGCCGACCGCGTTCCAGTAGTGGAACTCTCGGAGGACATGTTCCGCTACGTGATCAACGTCAAGGTTGTCGGGACTTTCCTTTGCTCGCAGGCGGTAGCAAGGCACCTGATCAAGCAGGGCACGGGCGGCAGGATCGTCAACGTTTCATCGACCGCCGGAAAGCGCGGCTCGGCCAACACCGCCGCTTACAACGCGGCCAACTTCGCGGTTGAGGGCTTCACTCAGGCCCTGGCCAAGGAACTGGCGCAGTACGAAATCACCGTCAATTCGGTATGTCCCGGGCTCACCGATACATCGAGAATGGACAAGATGGGGCGCGGGGAATTCTGGCAGAAGCGGGTCGCCGACATTCCCATGAAGCGAGTTGGTACGGACGCGGAGGTCGGCGAGTTGATCGGCTTCCTCTGCAGCCCGCGCGCCGGTTACATCACCGGACAGGGGATCAACATTAACGGCGGCTCGCTGACGGAACGTTGACGAGCTAGCGTCCGCCGCCGCGTCATGCCACGTCATCGCGGCATCCCCTTGTCATCCCGGCGTGCCCCCCATGTCATCCCGAGTCCGCCTCAGGCGGATGCGGGATCTGTTCATAGGCCTGGACCGAGAGAGCGCTCGCCCCAATGGGATCGGGACCCAGAACGCCCCCAATGCGTTTGGTCGCTTGATCCGGGATTCCTGCTGCTACCATTCGGCCTGGTTCCCTTCCTGAGGGACCGCCACGTTACCAACGTCCTGAAGGGCAGGCTCGCACCCGAGCGCGCAGCCTCGCCATGCGGGCAGTCCAGGAGCGCAATAACAGATGTCCGATCGACGGGCCCTCGAGGGCATCCTCGTCCTTGACTGCAGTCAGATCCTCGCGGGTCCATTCTGCTCGATGTTGCTCGCAGACATGGGCGCGGACGTGATCAAAGTTGAAAAGCCGGGCGGGGACGATACGCGCCGGATTGGCCCGCCATTCATCAACGGCGAATCGGTCGCGTTCATGGCGCTCAACCGCAACAAGCGGAGCGTCGTGCTCGATTTCAGGGACAGTGCGGGGCGTGAGGTATTCAAGCGTCTCGTACAGAAGGCCGACGTAATGCTCGAGAACTACCGGCCGGGGACGCTCGAGCGGCAAGGGCTCGGTTATGCCGACCTCAAAGCACTCAACCCTGGGCTTATTTATTGCTCGATTTCCGGCTTCGGCAAGACCGGCCCCTATGCCACCCGCGGTGGCTTCGACCTGGTCGCCCAGGGAATGAGCGGGCTGATGAGCTTCAACGGCATGCCCGATCAGCCGCCGTCAAAGGTGGGCGTGCCGATCGCCGACTTGAACGCCGGAATGTTCGCCCTGTACGGAATCCTTACAGCACTCGTCCACAGGCTGCGGACCGGTGAGGGCCAGTCCCTGGAAACCTCGCTGCTGGAATCAGCCCTCGCCTACACCGTCTGGGAGTCGGCCGTTTACTTCGCGACCGGGCAGGTGGCCGGGCCGCTGGGGTCTTCGCACCGCCTTATTGCGCCATACCAGGCGTTCGCCACGAAGGATGGCTGGATAAACATCGGCGCGGCGAACCAGGGAAACTGGGAGCGCTTCGCAACCGCGATTGGCCGCGCAGCACTGATCCAGGACCCGCGGTTCGCGGACAACTCGACCCGCCTGCTCCACAAGGCCGAACTGGAGGCGGAGCTTAATGCCACGATGAGCAGCAGAACAACCGCGGAATGGCTGCCGGTGCTGGAGACCGCGGGAGTCCCCTCGGGCCCGATCTATGACATGGCCCGCGTATGGTCGGACCCGCAAGTCCACGCCCGGGAAATGGAAGTAACCCTCGAACATTCGGTCGCCGGCATTGTGCGGAGCATAGGTAACCCTGTGAAACTCTGCGCGACGCCAAGCCGGTACGAAGGCCCCGCTCCTGCTCTCGGGGAGCAAACAGACGAGATATTGAGGTTCGCGGGATGTTCTGAGGCCGAGATCGCCGACCTGCGAAAGCGGGGCGTGGCGGGGCCGCAGGCCAGGTTCTCCCGCGACTAGCCCCGGGGTCAGGAAGCGGCGGTTACCGCCTGCCGGGCTGTGTCTCCGTTGAGGAACACCCCTGCAAATGACGGGTCGTTCGCGATGCGCCTTTCCGCGGCCCGGAGAATATTGGCGAGCATCTCCGAATATGACCACCCGGCGATGCCGGCCATCTTCGCAAGGTGCCCGTCCCAGCACCAACCCGGGTTAGGGTTCACCTCAAGAAGCTTCGGGTTCCCGTTGGCATCGAGACGCCAGTCCAGCCGTGCGTAGTCACGACACTCCAGGCGCTCGAACATCCTCAGGCACCACTCGACGATGTCCTCTTCTATCTTCGTCGGCAGATCGGCCCTGACCGATTTGATGTTCCAGTAGGGCGAGTCGGGAAGCCACTTTGCCTCATAGCCGCAGATCCGCGGAAGCTCGACCGGCAGTGCCGAATAGTCCTCGCGTGTGATCGGGAGGGCGGTGTAGGAACTCGGAGGATTTCCGACGATCCCTACGCTGAGATCCTCCCCGGTCAGGAACTCCTCGACGAGGATCGGCTTCTCGTAGCCGAACTGCGACCGGATCTCCGCGATCGCGCTCAAGAGCTCGCCGTAGTCGTCTGCGACGCTGCGGGCGGTGATTCCGAAGCTGGAATCGCCGAAGTTCGGTTTGACGATGACCGGGAAGCTCAAGGTCATGTCGAAGGTCGTGTCTTCAGGCTTGACAAAGATGCCGCGTGGGACTGGCACGCCGAGTTGCTGGGCGACGCCACGCACGAGCGCCTTGTCGTAGCAGTACGCGAGGCACTGGGGGCCACCGCCGGTGTAGGGGACCCCAAGCTGTTCCAGCAGCGCGGGGACGTGGAGTTCCTTGCGGGCTTCGTTGTTGAACCCCTCATCGCACAGATTGAATGCGTAGTCGAACCTGGGCTTCAGTCGCCGCAAGTCATCGATCAGCGTCGCGTGGTTGTCTAGGTAGGTGAAGTGGTATCCGTCCATCTGTTGAAGGGCGGACTTCAGCCGGTCGATCGTCTCGATATCGTCCTTGTCGAACCGCGCGTCCGGCTTGAGCCGGTCAGGCCGGTCCGGGTCGCCCTGGATGACGACGACATGACGCATGCCGTTCCCCGGCCGGTTGCGGGAAGCGGCCCACTCCTTTCGGACCGCTGCGGTGGCGATGATCCTGCGCCCCATCATGCCGAGGTCCTGGTTGCGGGCAGAGTCGGTCTGTATTTCCGCATTGAACTGGACTTCCAGGAAGCCGGACGCCGACAGCAGCCCCGCCAGGTGGTCACGCGTGTAAAGGCGCTCCGCGTAGAACTGGTCCGCCACAACGCCCTTCTCAACGTGCGTGACAACTTCCCGGGATATCAGGCGCTGGCCATCCGCTGACAGAGTCCGCTCCCGGCAGACGAAGTGTTTCTTGTCGAGCCACTCCCACGAACGTGGTTCGAAGTTGGCCTTCAGCCATTCCCCATCGGCGACGTCGAGCAGCAACCGGCCGGAGGGCCTGAGGACACGGAAGATTTCCCGCAGCACGCGGGCGTCGTCGTGTACGGTCTCGAAGTACCCGAAGCTGTTTCCGAGCATCAGAACGACGTCGAACGAGTCCGGGTTGTAAGGCAGCTTCCGGGCGTCACCTTCACGGAACCTGCACCGCAGGTTGGAGGCCCGAGCCGTGCCGCGCGCTTTCTGGATCAGATAGTGGGAACGGTCAAAGCCCTCCACGTTGATAAAGCCCCGGCCCGCCAGCTCCAGCGTGTGCCGCCCCTGGCCGCAGCACAGGTCGAGGATGCGGTCATCGGATTGAAGATTCAGGGTCGAAACGAAGAGGTCGACTTCATGGCGAGTGATGTTGGGGTCGCAGACGACGTCCGAGTCCGTCTTGAGATAGACCGAATTAAAAATCCGCCGCCACCAGTCTGGCGGGACGTGGTCTTCCAGATTGGGTACTGGCCCAAGGGGCCTGACAGGTGGAGAAGGAGGCTTGTTCTTACGAATCTTGCCGTTGGTCAGCTGCTCGGTCATTCGGGGCTCCACGAGGCGTTGCGGCCTCACAACATCGGCGCGAAAAGACGCCAGTCCAGTACGGATTACGGGTTGTCTTCAGCGCGCTGGGGTTGCGCCGAAGATCATCGCGGTGTGAAGTCGCATCTGGAGTCGCTCGAAACGAGGCGATACGAACGCGACATCCCTGATCGGAACCGATTGGGAGAGGGGCGGCAAGCCCGCCTGAGACGGCTTCCGGCCGCCTCGATCGGTAGAGGACGGGAACGCGGGCGACGTTTGGATCGTCGCCCTGCTAGGTGGGGGCTCCGTGATCGTTCCGATCTTTTCGCCGGACTGGGGAAGTGCATACGTCACGGCATTGCCGAGTGCCCAGCCGACCATTAAGGAGCCTACAGTCGGACGCGCGACGCGTCAAGGATCTTCGTGTGGACTTAATCGTTAAACTTGAGCGAACTTTTCCCCGG
>JACQUF010000350.1 GCA_016210435.1 Chloroflexota bacterium | reverse complement strand
CTGAAGCGCATCCTTCCCCAGCTGCCTGGCGAAATCGAGGAGGCCCGGGTCCTGGATGGGGCCTGATTTGATGCCCGATTCGAGGATCTCCCAACCCCGCTGTTGGCCGAGCGAGTCATAGAATTCGAGGTTGCCGTTCGGGCCGCGGGCGACGACGAACACGATTGCCTCGGTCTGGGCATAGGTATTGTCGATATCGATGCCCTCGCTGCCGACGAACAGCTCACGGATCAGGCTGGTCGAGGCGCCGGCAACGTTGTAGACGATCGATGGATCCAGCCCGGCAACGAGCCGCGACGCCTCGAGCGTGGCTTCCTGGACGTTCGCCAGCGACACTGATTCGGGATCGATACGGTACTCAGCGGCGATCGTCTTCTGGTCCACGCGGACAGGCGCCCATTCGAGAGATGCAATCGACTTGCCGAGCGCGCTGAAGCGGCTCTTCACACGCTCTTTGGCGCTTGCACTGGCAACGGCACGGGCATGTGCGGTCTCGAGCGCCTCGCGAACGACTTCGTGGAACCGCTCTGTATCGGCCGTGCCCAGCTGCTTGCCGACATATCCGGACGCCAGCGCGCCGTTTCCGGCGAGCGCATGCACGCCAAGCGAGAACCCGTAGTCCTCGCCGGCCCGCTTGACGTTGCCGTTTTCGGAGACCGCGCCCTTGCCGACTCCGATTTCGACCCGGACATCGCATTCGCGCAATCCGGGCAGTTTCGCCGCTTCCTGGGTGACGATCTCCCTCGCGATCGGCCGCGCCGTGTCCAGGAAATCGATACCTACCTTGGTTGGCATTCGTCCTCACCGTCATCGATTTCTGACCCCTCCCTCTGATGGGAGGGGGATGCAGGGGAGGGTGGCCGTTCTGCACGCGCCCCGACCCTCTCCAAAGGAAATGGGCCCGCCGCTGATCCCGATTAACCCGGAACCGTCGTGCCGATGCGCTGCGCCCGCGCCATGTCGTAGAGCCGGGCCGCCACCGCAAGGTCTTCCATGGCAACCCCCTGGGACTCGAAGAGCGTGATCTGCTCGATCGAATCTCGCCCGGCTACCCTCCCCGAAACGATCTCGCCAAGCTCATACACCTTCCCCCAGGTGATCCGCCCGCCCTCAACGGCCCGCATCAGCTCCGCGCATTCGATCTTCGCCTGGGCCTTGTCGTCCGTCGCGATCACATCTGCCATTACGACCGCCTGCGTGTCGAGCTCCCGGCGAAGCCATGAGTTCGCCCCGGCCGCATTGATGTGCATGCCGGGCGAGAGCGTCTCGCCGCCCAGTACGGGCACACTGGAACCGGTGATGGTCAGTACGACGTCTGCTCCATCGACGCACGCCTCGGCCGAGACCGCGGGCAGCACCTTCAGGCCGAGCGCGTCCGACATCTCACGGGCGAACGACTCTCGATGCTCGGGAGAGCGGCTGAAAACCCGCGCCACACTTATCGGGCGGACCGCGGCCACGGCAGCAAGCTGGGTCTTGGCTTGGAAACCGGCGCCAATTACCCCTACCGAGCTGGCATCCTTCTTCGCCATGTATTTCGTGGCAACACCGCTCGCCGCGCCGGTCCGCATTTGTCCGAGCCTCCCTGCCTCGAGAATGGCGAGAAGACCCTCGCCTTTGGCGCTGTAAAGCATCACGTGGAAGCCGACCCCGCTGCGTGTGGCGACATAGGACTTGTGCCCGACCAGGCCTCGTGAGTGCCAGCCGGCTGCCATGAGGTTGTAGGAGCCATTCGGAAGCGGAATCCGCGACCTCGGCTGGTTGACGATGTCTCCGGCCGCCTGCGCCTTGAACGCTTGCTCCAACTCTGTGAGCGCGATCTCCATCGTGAGGAGGTGCTGAACATCGCTTTCTGTCAGATAGAGAGGCATCCGCGCTACTCCCCGCCCGTCCCGGGCTCGGCCTTCCCCCAGAGTTCGAACATGTGGTTGAGCGGACCGTGGCCCGAGCCGATCGGGTAGGCGTTCCGCAAAGCTTCAGTCACATATGCCTTCGCGGCCGCGACCGCCTTCTGCAGCGGCAGCCCCTTCGCAAGGCCGCTTGTAATCGCAGATGAGAAGGTGCAGCCGGTGCCGTGCGTGTTCGTCGTCTTCACGAATTCGGCAGAATACTCGGCGAACCTCTTGCCGTCGAACAGCACGTCGATCGCCCGGTTTGCCTGGCGATGGCCACCTTTCACGATGACATTACGGGGCCCCAGCCTTGCGATCTCCCTCGCCGCTTCCTTCATGTCATCGAGCGTCCGGATCTCCGCCCCTACGAGCACCTGCGCCTCGGGGATGTTTGGAGTTGCCACGAGGGCGAGCGGAAGGAGCTTCCGCTTGAGAGTCTCGACTGCATCTTCTCGCAGGAGCCGCGCGCCGGACGCAGCCACCATCACCGGGTCAACCACCAACTTCTCGATCGCGTGCTGCCTGGCCTTGGCGGCGACCGTCTCGATGATCGCGGCGCTTGAGAGCATACCGGTCTTGGCTGCATCGGCCCCGATATCGGATATGACAGCGTCAATCTGCGCTTGAATGATCCCGGTGTCGATTTCCTGGACGCCGGTAACGCCCAGCGTGTTCTGGGCGGTGATGGCCGTGATCACAGAGGTCCCATAGACGCCGAGCGCGGCAAAGGTCTTCAGATCCGCCTGTATGCCCGCGCCGCCACCCGAGTCAGACCCGGCGATGGTGAGGGCCTTAGGGACGCGCGGGATGTTCACAGCCCGGCCTCTCCCCGGTAGGCCATGTCCCAGAAATCGAGCTCGTACCTGAGGGCCGTTCCGAAAACCCGGTCGAGCCGCCTGCGGCCGGTCCGTGAGATCGCGGCGCTGTCGACGACCCTCCTAAAGAAACCGACGAATGGGCCGAGCGCCCTCTCTTCGTGGATCTCGATCCACTCCTCATAAATGGGCACTCCCGGGCGCGCCCCAGCCGCTCTGAGGCGGGAAGCCCAGTCGAGGTAAACCCCCTCCGTCACGAACAGCGCGCAGCAGATGTCCTCGAAGCTCCCTTCGTATGCCACGCGGACCAGGAAGTCGGTAAAGGCTCGAGTGGTCGGGGACGGGCCGGCGTTTCGGTACTCCTTCTCGGCGATCCCGAGGTCGGCGAAGGCCCGCCGGAAGAGGGCGTCTTCTGAGCCTAGCAAGACCGCCAGGAAGCGTCCCCATTCGCGGGCAAGTTCGATATCGGGCGCCCTGGCGATCGCGAGTCCGGTGACCCTGCGCAGCTCGTCGACGAAGATGTAGTCCTGGAGGAAGTAGCGCTTGAATCTGTCGCGGGAGAGCTTGCCGGACCCCAGTTCTTTCACAAACTCGTGGGTGACGGCACGCTCCCAGACCTTGGAATGCGCGGCTCTCAAGTCGTCGCTTATCGCCACGCGCCCCTCCTCCAGCGACACGATGGCATCGCAAAGTCTAGCAAGGCGCCGGTGCATACCGGAGTGTGCGACGTTGGATTCTCGGGTGGCCGCGCTATCATTCCGACCGTCCGCCGGATGGAGAGATTCAGAAAGCCATCTCTGCACCTACGAGAACTACCGTAATGACTCCCGAAACCACCGTCTGGCTGCAAGCATTCTTCATCCG
>JACQUF010000371.1 GCA_016210435.1 Chloroflexota bacterium | reverse complement strand
TGCTGACCGCGTAACGGCCATCGGGGCGGGTCGGCATGTCGCCCTTCACGGGCGGGACCTTCGCGGGGTCGAGGCCGTCATAGCGACCCGCGGCGATGGAACGGTACGGCTCGTCCTCTTCGTAGCCGCCCATGACGTGCATCGAGCTGGCAAAAACGACCCTGCGAACGCCTGCAGCTTTCGCTGCGTCGAAGACGTTTGCGGTGGCGACTACGTTTCGCGGCATCAAGATATCCCAGCCGATATCGCGCGTGTGCCGGCGTTCGGCAGCGAGATGGATGACCGCGTCGATGCCGGCAAATGCCTTCGGAAGGGCGGTCGCGTCTGTGAGGTCGAGGATGTGGACGCGCGGCCGCTGGACGGGCCGGATGTCGATGCCGTGGACCTCGTGGTCACGGGAAAGGTCGTTCGCGAGGATGCTGCCGATGGTGCCGCCGGTACCGGTTATCAGGATTTTCAAGACCGCTCACCCCTACTCCGCATGCCCTCTCCCCAATGGGGCGAGTGCGCCTTGCCGCCGCTACTTGTCACCGAAGAGTCGCTCGACCAATTCGTCCCGCGCGAGTCCAAGGTGCTCAGCAACATCGCCGATTATCCCCGCAAGGGTCCCCACTCGAAGATTTTCGTGATCCGGCACTGTGACGTGGTGCTGGCCACCCTCGGACGTGGTTAGACGGATGTGGCTACCGGACTGTCGGGTGATCCGGTAGCCGAGCCGTTGGAGTTCACGCGCGAGCCGTCGGCCGGACACATCGCGCGGCAATCTCAAGCCGGCATGACCTCTTCGCGGACATAGTGAAGGCGGATCACGCTGGGGGCGTTTTCGGGTTCGAAATGGCAGGCGACAGCGTCCCGAATTTGTGTTCTAAGCGACTCCAACGAATCGGCCTCAGTGAAAATCGACTGGTCAAGGGCGCGCGCGGTGTAGCCTCCCTCCGGGGCCTCTTCGACGATGAAGATGAGTTCCTTCACCTACCACCTTCCTGACCCGATGGCCCTTGGTCGCGTCTCAATATAGCTGACCCGAAGCACCCTCACGCTCGTCCGCCTGCGGCGGACGGGCCTCTCCGATCAAGGGAAGGCTGTACCTAATGCCGATGCGAACGCCCGCCGTGGGAATGGACGTGGCCATCGTGCTCATCAGCGGGCATCTTCGCCCTGATATCGGCGATGGCATCCTCGAATACCTTCTTGATCGCCCGATGCCGCTCGGGAGTCGCCGGAATCGCGAGCGTGTTCAGCCATGTGATCCCACCTTCGAGCACGGTAATCAAGTACTCGGCGGTCGGGCCGTCGAAGACCTGGCTCCCCGCCATTTCCACATATACGGGTGACGTATGGGCGCCGAACTTGACCGGCCACACGTTCCACTGCGTGTGCTCGCTGATACAGCGCGCGGCAAGCCAGCCCGGCCGCTCAAGGAGCACGTCCTCCTTGATCTTCAAGGAGACCGTACCCTTTGAATCAGCCGCCTCAGCGATGACCAGGCCGTTGTGCACGACCTGCAGCCTGTGGAAGGGCATGGTCGCCTGCGCAGACGCTTCGATCCTCACATGGCCGCCACCTTTGCGCATGCGCAGCGTGTCACCGGGCGCACAGCCGTCCGCGGCGAACGTAAGCAGCGGACCGCTCGTCGTGTAGGTGCGGCCCGCACGGACCGCCTTGCCCCAGTTATCAAACGTGAACTCGGTGTCGCCGATGTCGGCGTAGGTCCTGACACCGCCGACCGGCATTCCGGCCGACATCTTGTCGGTCCCACCGATCGCGGCCACCCGATAGCCGCAGTTGAGCAGCCGGTACCACTCGTGGATCGCGAACGTGTCCATCGTCGGCGTCCACCAGTCCCGGAGCTCGACGCCGTCGACTTTGCCGCGGACGACTTCGGCGATCACTTCCGAGTACGGCACGGGGAAGTGGGGGACGACAACTACGCCACCCTTTGCCTTTGCCTCCTCCGCCCATTCGCTCATGGCCCGCCAGACGCCGTCGCCGACGTAGCCCTCGGTCGGCCCGCCGGTGCACATCGGATAGATGGGCTGGCCCTTCCAGCCGAGCAGGCTGATGTGGCCAAGGAAGTGCTGCCGGTTTTCGCTACCCACCCATACGATCGTGTCGTCGCGGCTCGAACCGGAGATATCGCCGGTGAGATCTCCGACGTTGGTAT
>JACQUF010000369.1 GCA_016210435.1 Chloroflexota bacterium | reverse complement strand
CGGCGCTGGGCGGCGGCGATGGGGTCCTGGTGCTGGGCTTTAGCATCGGCATGCTGGTGATCCTCGTCATACCCGGCCTGGTTTACCTGCTTGGGGTCGTGGTGGCGCGGCGAACGAACGCGACTGGAGCGAGCCTGCGCACTACTTTCATCGGCTTCGTCTATGCACTGCTGCCGGTGGCGCTGTTCTACCATCTGGCGCACAACCTCCAGCATCTCTTGCGCGAGGGACAGGCGCTGGTGCCGTTGCTGTCGGATCCGCTCGGCTGGGACTGGAATCTTTTTGGCACGGCGGGAGTGCAGCTCGGTCCTGTACTGTCGCTTGAGTCGACGCAGGTGCTGCAGATCGTGCTCGTGGTGCTGGGCAACCTGTTCGCGATCTCGCTGGCCTTCCGCATCGCGCGGGCATGGGGAATCGGCGCCAGTGGGCGGCTAAGGGCGATCCTCCCGGTGGCGACGGTGATCGTGGTGCTTTCTGTCGCCAATCTGCTGCTGCTGGCGGCGCCGATGCAGATGCGGATCGGCGACGCGATGTCGGGACACCAGATGCCGGGTCCTGGCGGGCCGTGAGGAGAACTTCGGAGGAGGCGAAACACATTATGCGCGGACGAAGCTTGATCGTTGCGCTGGCTGGCGTGCTGGCCGCGTACCTTTTTCCAGCACTGGCCGAGGCGAACGGCGGGGACCATTTCCAGATGGGCGGTCTACACTTCGATCCCTTGGTAAGCACCGGGGTTGGGGCGTTCGTCCTCTTGATCACGTCGATGTTCATCCTTCAGTGGGCCCGTCTGAGCCGCGCGCGGCGTGACGGCGCGCCCCCACGCAGACGCCGGAGGCGGATCGAGGACGTGGAGGAGGACGCGAGAGAGGAGTGAGGCGCTCCTACTTCGCCTTTGCGACATATACGCCGTCCCAGTCCGGCGGGGGTGGGTTTTCCGCTAGCTCGGCGCAGCGCTGCGCGTGGAAGGCCGCGGGACCGTCTTTCGGGCAGGTTTCAAGAAGACGCTGGAAGGCCGTGCCGGCCTCCTGCCAGTGGCGGTCGGCGCTGAGGCGCACACCCTCTTCGTAGGACTTGAGCATCTCGTCACGGCTGGACCTGGTGGCCAGGTCGTCGCCGTCTATGGGCAGCAGCAGCTCGTAGACGGCCACAGGCTCCTTCTTTCCCTTGACCGCCACCAGGTCCAGGAAGCGGTGATCGAAGCCGCCGCCCGCGGCCTGCAGCGTCGCCTCGCTAATGACGATGCTGGTACCGTACAGCTTGTTCAGCCCCTCGATGCGCGAGCTCAGGTTCACGGCATCGCCAATCACGGTGTAGGAGAAGCGCTCCCGCGAGCCCATGTTACCGACAGACATGGTGCCCGTATGAATCCCAATGCCGATGACGAAGGCCGGTATGCCGGCCTGGCGCCAGCGTTCGTGCAGCCGCCGCAGCCGGCGCATCATCCCCAATGCCGCCAGGCAAGCCTGCCGCGCATGTTCGGGCTGCTCAACCGGTGCTCCCCAGAAGGCCATGATGCCATCGCCCATGTACTTGTCGACGACGCCCTCGTGCTCAAAGACCTCGGCACTCATCTCCGTCAGATACTCGTTGAGAAAACGCGCCAGAGCCTCGGGCTCGAGCTGTTCGGAATACGTGGTGAACCCGCGAACGTCGGAGAACAGCACGGTCATCGTACGCTTTTCGCCGCCAAGGCGAAGCTGGTCGGGATCCTTCAGCACCTCGACCATCACGGAGGGCGAGAGATAGCCGGACAGGAGACGCCGTGCTGCCCGTTGGTCAGACTCGGCAAAGATCACCCGATAGGTCGTCACGGCGGCGAAGGATAGGAGCGGCGCCAGGGGCGGATAAACCATATTCTCCAGCACGCCTCGATCGAAAAGCACGGAGGCCCCGACGAAATAAGCGAGCACGATGGCCAGCGCGACGCCCGCCGGCACCAGTATGCGCAAGCGAAGGGCGCCCAGCCCGGCAGCCAGGGCGAAGAGAACGATGGCCAGGACCGCTTCCAGCTCGCCGGCGCGCCGGAGGAAGGCGGGGCGCAGAATGGTTTCCATCGCGTTAGCGTGAATCTCGACACCGGACATTTTCCGGCCGACAGAAGGAGGGGTCCAGTAGTCGTCGGCGAAGCCGGTGGCGACGAGTCCCACCAGTACGACCCGATCCCTGAGCGACGCCAGGTCGGCATTGCCGCGCAGGACGTCGACAAAGGATACGACCGGGAATGGCGATGGCCGGCCGGGCTGGATGGGCGCCCCGGCATAGTTGATCTGCATACCTCGTCGCCCATCCACGATGGGAATGGCCCTGCCGGCGAACCGGAGGGCATCGGAAGCTGCAGGACCCTCGAGCGCCGTCGGGCGGCGCAGGTAGCGTGCCGCGGCTGCCAGTGCCAGCGAAGGCACCTCCTGGCCCAGATTGCTGATCACCAGTTGCTGGCGGCGAACCGTCCCGTCGCCATCAGGGTCGATATTGACGTGTCCCAGCGCCGCGGCCGCACGCGCGAGACCGGGAACCGGCACAGCCAGCAAATCGTAGGCCAGAAACCCTTCCGGCGCCAGAGCCGCGGGAATCTCGCCGGCAACCGGCAGCACGACGTTTGCGCCGGCGATGGCCTGCGCCAGCATGTCATCTTCGGGTGACTGCGTATCGAACAGGATGTCCATCACGACCACCCGGACGCCGGCCTGGGCGAGGGAGGAGATTACCTTTGCATAGTGGGAGCGCGGCCAGGCGAAGACGCGTCCGTCACCGGCCAGCTCCCGGATACTGTGATCGTCGATGGCGACGATTCCCACGCGCGAGGACGGTTCGACGGCCTTGGCTTTGAAGAGGAAGTCGCTGCCCTGGGCCTGCCAGGTCGAGAGGAGGCCTAGTCGCGCGGTGTTCAGCAGGATCAAGGCCGTGGCGACGGCGATGCCGAGAGCGGTGAGCGAGCGACGGCGGCGTCTAGTCATACCGTTGTCCCTTCCTCGCATGCTGTCAATTCCGCTGGATAACCGAGACGTTGTCCACGCCGGGGCCGTAGGCGCCGTTCGATTGACTCAGGAACTTCAGGCGCGTGCTTGCGCCTGTGGCCGTTACGGGGTACTCCAGATAAACCCACCCCATACTCTGTCGCGTGTGTCCGGACGTATTGAACGTGGGGCTGCCGATCACCGTGTCGCCCCAATAGACATCCATCTGCTTTACCTGCGGCGGCCCCTCCGGATTGCCCGACATCGCGAAGCGAAGGGTGTAGGACCGGCCGGGCACAGTGGTCAGGTCCTGGTGAATCGCACCGACCGCCGAACCGCTCAGATCGACCCATTGCTGTCCGCTGCCGGCCTGGGCGTAACGCTCGTGCACCACGTCGACGCTGCCATTGGAGACCGTCCACCCACCGAAGGACTGCTGATTCGAGTAGGGCTTCCAGTTGACGCCGCCTACGCTGGGGCTCTCGAAGTCCCCATTGGCGACGATTGAAACCGGATTGGGCGTGGCG
>JACQUF010000348.1 GCA_016210435.1 Chloroflexota bacterium | reverse complement strand
CTGGGTTACGGGGTTCAGGATTAGGCTTTCCGGGTATCTCCAGCAAGAATACCTTGCCGTACGCAGCGCCAGGGTCGTAGCCGCCAACAATGAACACCATTCCTGGCCCTTTCCAGTCATTGGGCATCACTTTCTTCCAGCGGTCTAGGTAAAACGCGCTAAGACGCCTTGCAAAGTCCTCAACCCCTAATAAAGGCTTGTTTTCTCTGATTGCCTTATCAAGGTCGTCCTTCTGTTTCTTCTCAAGCTCGTCCCTCAGAGAAACCTCAAACTCCGGGATGTAGCTTTGGGCGGTTCGCTGTCCAATAACTGCGACACCGTACGTGACGGCGCCAACATTCGAATGGGGCTGCGAAAAAGTAAGAAGCTTCGTAGCGTTGTCGTAGTTCACGGGTAGCAGGGGCCCACCCTTTTGCTGGGCATGCAATGTGACTCTGCTATCTGCAGCCAGTACAACGCCTTCAGGGCCCTTCATGGCCACTGCGAGCGACATTACATACTCCTCTGAGCTCCGTTATACATCTCCGTGCCATAAGTATACCATCTCTCTTGCCATAGGCCTCTCGCCCCGTTTTGCACGGCGTGCCAGAATCTCAGGAAACAAGCGGCCTGTACAGGGACCGCCAGGTCTTTGTGCGGCCAGTTCGCTACCCGAAGTTCGAATCTTGCTGCTGGGCCAAACGGGATTCGAACTCGGCTACTCTACGATCAAAGCTATGCCGAGGTCAACCAACATCAAGCGGGGAAGGGCCCGCACCAGCCGCTCTACCCGCTCCTCTGTCCCGAGGATAGTTCCCCCCGGATGGGAGCCTGGCTATCAGCACTATCGGGGCGGGCAGACTCGAACTGCCGACCCCCTGGTCCCAAACCAGGTGCGCTACCGCTGCGCTACGCCCCGACCCGAAGAGAAATGCGGAGGCAGATTCCCGCCGTAGCTGAGGAACCGGCCCTCAGCTATTGTACGAGACGTGGACAGACGCCTGGTAGTTGATCTTCACACGCATTCCCGCTTTGCGATCGGATGCAGCAGTGCGCTGACGCTGGAGTCGCTTTCGCGCGGCGCCTGGGCAAAAGGAATCGACGTCCTGGCGACCGGCGACTTCACACATCCGGCCTGGCTCGCCGAATTGAAATCGGGACTGAAGCCGGTTGAAGAGGGGGTGTTCGAGAGTGCGCTCGGCTGCCAGTTCGTCCTCGGCGCGGAGGTCGCTTCCATCTGGAGCGCAGGCGGAAGAGGACGGCGAGTCCACTCGCTGCTGCTCGCGCCGGGCTTTCCGGCGGTCGACAGGTTCAATGCTCGGCTGGCGAAGTACACCCGGCTCGAATCGGACGGCCGCCCGATGACGAAGCTGTCCGCCGGGGAGCTCGCTCGGATGGCGTGGGACGTGGACGAACGGTTCGTCGTGATGCCGGCGCACGTCTGGACGCCGTGGTACGGGATGTACGGCTCGAAGTCCGGCTTTGATTCCATTGAGGAGTGTTTCGGCGAGGCCTCTTCCGGTATCCGCGCCATTGAAACGGGCCTCTCAAGCGATCCGGCGATGAACTGGCGCTTCTCCGATCTCGACGGGCGCGTCATCTTGTCGTTCTCAGACGCACATTCGCCTGCCAACCTGGGTCGAGAGGTCACCATGCTCGACGCCGACGCGAGTTACGAATCGATCCGAACCGCGATCGAGTGCGGTGGCGTTCTCGAGACCGTCGAGTTCTTCCCGGAGCACGGTAAGTACCACCTGGACGGGCACAGCAAGTGCGGCGTGCGGTTGCTTCCTGCCGAAAGCGCGGCGACAGACGGACGCTGCGCGCAATGTGGCCGGCTGATCACGCTGGGTGTCGTGAACCGGGTCGAGCAGCTCGCGGACAAACCCGAGTACGTCTCGCGGGCGTCAGACGGGCTGATCCGCGGACCCGAAGGCAGGCCGCCTTTCCGCCGGATCGTGCCGCTCGAGGAGCTGATCGCCTGGGGGCTGGGGACACGACGCGTGACCAAGGGCGTACAGAAGGTCTATTCGACGCTCCTGGGGGAGTTTGGGAACGAGCTATCCATTCTGATCGGCGTCCCCGAGGCAGACCTGGAAGCGGTCGGGGCTGGAGTCGGATACGATATCGCCCGCGCCATCATCGCGGTGCGCAAGGGCAGGGTCCAGATCGATCCGGGTTACGACGGGGCGTACGGTACCGTCACTCCGATATTGGACTGAGGAACCCTGAATTCCCTCAAGCCAACAGATCCTTCGTCCGCCTGGGGCCGACTCAGGATGACATGCGAGACGGCTATCCAGTCGCGGGGGAACGCGTCAGGAGCCGCTCCGGATCGTAGACGGAAAGGTCGTATTCGGACTTCCCGTCGAGGATGAGCCCGGCGAGCGCCTTCGCCGATACAGGTCCAAAATGGATTCCCTCGGAATAGTGCCCGGCCCCGAGGTAGACCCCCCGCCATCCGGGCGCACGGCCCACATATGCCCTCTGGTCCGGCGTGAGCGGCCGGAGGCACACGGTCTGCCTGGCGAGGCGTGCGGACATGACACGGCTCGAAAGCCGCGCCGCCTGCTCGAGAAGCAATTTCCGGGCCTCGGGCGTGGGCGACCTGTCGAACCCTGCATCCTCCCGTGTAGAGCCGACGATGGTGTTCGTTCCGCGCTTCGGAAGGACCGATCCTCCGAGGTCTACCGCGGACATCCCGACGTCGAGTCCCGGCCCATCGCCGGGACCTGGTGGCTCAAGGTGAAGCATCTGGCCCCGCAGTGGCCGGATCGGTATTGAGTAGCCGAGCCAGGCGCCGGCCTCACCGGTCCACGGCCCCATCGCCAGGACCGTTGCGCGAGCCTGAATGTGTGCCCCATCTGCGAGCAGTAAGCCACTACATGCGTGGTCGCGGGAGGCAAGCAGGCCGGTCACCCTGCCGCTGACGATGCGTGCACCGCGCTTTTCAGCCGCCTGCGCCGCTGAAATCGTAAGCCGGTAGGAATCCACCGTCGGCTCGATATCGGTCCTGATAGCCCCTGCGATATCTTCAGTAAGCCATGGAGTGATCGAGCGAGCTTGCGCTGGGCTCAGCCACTCAACCTTGATACCTTCGGCCGTACGGGCGTCCCGCCACCCTTGGAGCGTCTCGAGCCCTTTTTCGGTAATCGCACAGCGCAGGTAGCCGATCTTCTGATACCGGTGGTCGATCCCCGTTTCCTCGGGCAGTTCCTCGGCAAGCTCCGCGTGCAGTTTGTACGTTGCCGGCGCCAGCGCCAGAAGCCGTGGATCGCAGGAGGCCGAGTAAGGCGTAAGCCAGCCACCGGAAGCGCCGGACGCTCCGCTCGCTATGGCATCGGCCTCGACCACGACCGGTTTGACGCCCCGCAGCGTCAGGTAATAGGCGGTGAGGCATCCAATGATGCCTCCGCCTGCGATTGCAACGTCAGCCCGCAGGTTTCGTGGCATTTCTCAACGCGCGAATCGGCCAGTCAGAATCTAACCGAACTCGAAGTCGACGCCGACCTTCGCCTCCCTGGCCTTCCGATATACAAGCGAAGCGCAAGACATGTCCTGAATGGCCAGGCCAACGCTCTTGAACACCGTGATTTCGGTGTCGCTGGTGCGCCCCTTCACTTTTCCGTTGATCACATCCCCGAGGTCGCCGTGGATCTGCTCGGCCTTGTACTCGCCGTTCTTGATCGGGATGATCAGATCCCCGGCCTCGTTGAGACAGGCCTTGCGGGAGTCGCAGATTACCTTCGCGCGCTTGATCGTCTTGAGGTCCAACTCGCGCACCCCCGGGGCGTGTGACCCAATCCCGTTGATGTGCGCACCCGGCTTCAACCAGTCGCCGTCGACGATCGGGTTCGCTGCCGTTGTCGCCAGTGCGAGGATGTCCGCCCGCCGCACGAGGTCTTCCGCGCTCTTCGCTATTTCCACCTTCACGTTTGCGTCCCTTGCGACGCCTTCGGCGAAAGCCTTCTGCTTCTCCGGTGGATCTACCGAGAAGACAAACACGGTTTCGAACTTGCGGGCCGCGCACATCCCCAGCACCTGCGTGCGCGCCTGTACTCCTGAGCCAAGCACCCCTGCGATTTTCGCGTCCTTGCGTGCCAGGTGCTTCGTCGCGACCCCCGTTACCGCGCCCGTTCGCATGGCTGTCAGGAAGCCAGCGTCCATCACGGACACCGCCTTGCCCGTCTTCTGGTCGAGCAGGATGATCGTGCCTAAAGTCGTCGCCAGGTTGAATTTCTTCGGATTGTCCTTGTACACCGTCTCGGCCTTGACGCCGACCGCACCGCTCGATTTCAGGTATGCCGGCATGAACCCGATCCAACCGCCAACGTCGGGGTCCACGATCACGGTGCGGTCGGGCATCGTGGCAGTTCCCGCGGCGAGCTCAGAGAAGGCGCCCTCGACCACCTCGATCGCGTCCTTCATGGTCAGAAGTCGCTGGATATCAGCCCGGTTAAGTAGCAGCGCCATTGGTCACCTCGTATGGCAGTCGCTGGCATCGACCCTTCGACGGGCTCAGGGCACGATGCCGAACCGCCTACTTTTTCCGAAGGTCCCTCACGATTCCCCGGCACGCTTGCATGTAGATCGTGGCGTCGACATTGATCGAAAGATATTGCACACCGATGGAGAGGAGCCAGCGGCCCATTTCGACATCTTTGGCGTACGACCCGACCGCCTTCCCGGCGGCGCGGGCCTTGCCGGCGGCCGTCTTCAGGGCGGTGGCGACCCGCTCATGGGTGACTTGCCCGGGAATCCCCAGCGATTGCGAGATGTCATAGGGACCCAGGAAATAGACGTCGATCCCGGGCACAGTCATGATCTGGTCCAGGTTGTCGAGCCCGCGCTTTCCTTCGATGTGCACGACCACAGTGGTCTCGGCGTTCTGCTTGTCGGTGTGTCCCCTGCCGTCGTACGCAAAGTAGTCGCCGGCACGGGTGAAGATCGACAGCCCGCGCTCACCAAGCGGCGAGTATTTGGCCCCGTGTACTGCCTTCTTCGCATCGTCGACGGTATTGATCTGGGGGATCTGGACGCCGTGCGACCCGATATCGAGAGCCCGGAGGATCAGCCGCTCGTCGTTTTCACCAACTCGGACGATCGGGGCAACTCCGCCACTATCCGCGGCGATGCACATGTCCTGGGCGGATTCCATTCCTATCGGCCCGTGCTCGCTGTCGATGATCAGAAAGTCCATGCCGGCAGCGCCGAGCGCCTCGACCATCGGCATCGACGGCACGATGCTGAACGGCCCGATTACGGTCTCTCCGGCTTGCAGCTTCTGTTTGAGGACACCGCGATTTGCCAATGCGTGAATCCCTCACACAGTTCACCCTCACCGATGTCCCCAATCGCGGAATCGGGATTGGGACTCGCCTCTCCCGTCGAGAGAGAG
>JACQUF010000347.1 GCA_016210435.1 Chloroflexota bacterium | reverse complement strand
TGAGATCGCGCGCCAGTGCGCCGGAACCGCTTCCGCGACCAACTCCTTGCCGCCTGTCCATGTGATCGCTTCGAAGGGACCGGTCGCCACCATCGACGTCAAGGCCGCGGCTGCTCCCTTCTGGTCGAAAAACTTCTTGCTCACCAATGGGACGTAGTTGCCGTTAGTGTTGTCCTGAGAAGTCCACCATGTGGCGTCGAATTGCCCCTGCTTCAGATAGACGACTGCCGTGTTCTTGTCGACCGCTTCCCAGCGGTCCATGAAACGCCTCAGCTCGCCGGCGCGGCCGAATTTGCTTCCTTCCTTCATCGCATCGTTGAAGCTAAAGGCCACGTCTTCGGCGGTGAGTTCACCAAAGCCTTTGTGGAACGTGACCCCGGACCGGATCTTGAATGTGATCTTGCTGTTGTCGGGTGCCACAACCCAAGAAGTGGCGATGCCTTCACCGCTCTCATCTCCAACGGCTGGGGGCTCGGCAAAGGTCCGGCGGAAGAGACTCTCGAACACCCCCGAGTATGCGTTGAAGACCGCAGACGAAAAAGCGGACTCGGACGGCAGGAAAATCGGAGGCTCGACCTTCGCGAGGCCGACTACCAGAGTGCCGACCTGGGCTGGTTTTGTGACGGGCGGCGCTGGCGTCGGGGTAGCGACGACGACTTTCTCGATTGGCTTCTCAACGACGACGGTCTGCTGCACGACCTTCTCGACTGGCTTTTCCACCACAACAGTCTGAACAACGGGCTTTTCGACCACCACGGTGCGTTCGACGATGGTCTCCCCGCCTCCGCAGGCCAGGGACACAGACAGGAAGCCAACGGCAGCGGTTCCAATCCAGAGGTTTGTTCGACCGCAACGGACTTTCACGTCTGTCTCCCTTTTTCCGCTGGATTCAGTTGCCGCTACCTGGTACGCGCGGGAATTGAGGCCCGTCCTCAAGACCCTAATGGTCCACGCACCCCTGTCTGCCTACGCCGTAGATGTCGTTGAAATAGCTCTGAGCGTACTGACCATGAATGCCGGGTTTGGACTGGTAAACGGCGCTGTCCGGTTCGAATGCACCGGTCACTCGCTCGACCGCTGGAAACGGTTGTTCCTGCCCTCCGGTACCTGTGCTCACCACGGACACAACTTCCGGGGCGGTGAGCAACAGCGGCGGCGCCATGCCCTCCTCATCGTCCTCCTCCGGAGTTAGTAGTACCGTTTTGATCCCGATGCGCTCGCACGCCTGCACTCCCAGGATTGTTTCCACGAACCGCTGTCCCCGGATGTCCGTCGTCAGGACCGCACCCTGAGCACCGAGGGCAGAAGCCACATAAGCGAGTCGGTCAGCAGCCATTTCCTTCTCGGCCTGCGTGGTCCAGTTCGTTCGCTGGATCAAGACTCCGGCGTAATCACACTCCCTGCCGTGTTGGCGGGCCATCTGCAAAACCACCGGATTGTGAGTCATCGTTGCGGTACTGCCGGAGTGGCCGGAATGGTAGACCGCCCCGTCCATCAATTCAGTCGGCGAGAGTAACCAGGGCGCCGACAGGCGGGTCTGCCCGTAGATCGACGTACCGAGAACCGAACGCGCCCCACAGAACCATTCATCGGAGGCCAGATTGAAGATGCTCACGACTCTGGGTAGCCCAGGCTTTGAGGAGGTGTCGAATACTTCAACCTCCGGGGGTGTGAGGTACTTGACCGTTTCTGCGATGCAGTCTGCCACACGCAGCGTTGCTGAACAGAGCGCTACATGCCAGTCTTCCCCTGGAAGTCCGGGCCGGGCTTCCATCGTCAGACATACGTTGATGACCGAGGAGCTAGGGGTTATCGCGCCCGGACCGGTCATGTCAACGAAGGAATGGACCGGCCGTAGTGGAGGCCAGGTACGCTCTTCCGCAGAAGTGAGTTGTGAAGGATCGGCGCACTGGACAACATTCACTCCGCTTAGCCGGTGGGTGACACCCGAGCCGACTTGCGTCACTGGCCTGCCGAATACGCCCGGATATATGACGCCCGAGCCCTCCACTTTCAAGCGCGGTTCGATGCGGTCCCGCATGTTTATCATCCGGGCGGAATCGCCAGGCCGGACGATCTCTATGTCCAGACGAGCGACGTTGCCGTCAGCGAACACCAGACTCTCGATTTCCGACCGGGAGATTTGAAGAATGCCGTCGCGCCAGGTTGTTCGGGTTCCGAACGTCACTTCCTGAACCGGGAAAGAGCCGAGTTCAAGATGCACCTGCCGACTCCATTGGTGGAGATTTGGAGGGTTCGAAGAGGGTTGGCCCATCAACCTCCGCTTCAACAGCCCGCAGGGCAGTCGCGACTATCTGCCTTGCGATCTCGCGATCGAGTTCCCGGGAAAGCCTCGGATCTCCACATACGTGCTCTACACGTACGCCGCGAACGACTCGTGACGCTCCCACCGAGAGGGGAATCATCGGGATCGCGGTCATTACAGCAACCGGAATGCCGTACTTTTCGATTTCTTTGGCCATCGTTGCACCGCAACGATTGCAGCTGCCTCAAGTCGCAACCAGGAGAGCTGCGCCGACTCCGGCTTCCTTGAGTTCCCCTGCAACCGATTCGGCCATCCTCTTGGCCACGGTCACCGGCGTTCCATTCCCGGTCGTGGAAAAGAAGTAGGGATGGACGCCTCCGATTAGTCCGCGATCCTCGAACTCGCGAATGATTGGTAGCGGAAGCACGTAGCTGGGATCCTTGGTATTCAAGTGAGTTGTGCTGAATCCGGCGTGAACCGATTCCCATTCGGTCGTGCTGAGCTCGGTCAGACCTGCGATCGAGTATTTGAAATAGTCTGTCGCGCGGCCACCAACTTGCCGGTCCGGGTTGCCCTTCGGCACGAGGCCGCCGGTCGTGACCAAGGCGAACTTCGTGCTGCCACTACCCGAAATCGGACGCGCAGGTGGAACCATTTCGTACTGAGGAATCTGCACTTCGGACACAAATGGCCGCCCAAGTATCCGCGCCATCATCATTTCGAATGCGCGCTCCGCGCCGGTTCGGTCGTGGATGACCAGCTGACGGAACCCACGGGGCAAGTAGCCCTCTTCAAGGGCCGGTCCCAACTTGTGACCGGAGGCCAGCTTTCTTGCGAATACCGCCAGCCTGGCCATTGCGGATGGCATCTCTGAGACAGCGGTACCGGTGGGAATGACGAGCAGGTTGCGGCGGAACGTGAGCACCCCGGTGTTATCAGGGTGCATCGCGCTCACGGCGGGAATGCCTCGCTGCTGCGCGGCGACGCACATGTACGCGCAACCCAGGCCGTAGCGGCCGGCGTCAAACGCAGGCCCCGCCACGAAAACGTCCGGCTTGTACTTGTCGAGCGCGCGGAGCAAGACTTCAAGAGCTCGCTCCTTCTCTTCGACGACGTAGTTATCGCCGCAGATCACCGTGGCAAGTACAGAGCCTGAACCAAGCGCGGCGTCGAGTACACGGCCTGGCCCCATTGGCCCTTCTTTGACCAGTGCAGGGGTGTTCGCCTGCTCCTCGCCGCCGATGCCTCCAAAGAACTGATTGAGGTAATGCAATACACGGGTCTTCTCAGTCATCGCGGCTCACGCTCCAATCATCAAATTCAAGGCTGGCGGAGATCCTTGCGGAGCGATCGGAGGAACGCCGCCGGGTGCACGATGACGTCAACACCGGACTGCTCTCCCGGATAGGATGCCAACCCGGATACGAAGGCGGTCGGAGTCTAGCATCGGGCCAGGAGACGGTCAAACAGCCGCCGGAGTAGTGGTATCCACATTGGGGCACTACCGGAGCAGCGGTTGAGGACACCCTTACCTTGCCGGCGACGGCGCCCCGGTGCGGTTGGCGAGGGTCCGCGGCAGCAAGTCATTACGGGTCTCGTGACCGTGGAAGAACCGCGCAAGCTCGTCCACCATCAACTCGAAAAAGCGTGGCCCGCCGCGGGCATTGACGCCAGCTATGTGCGGCGTCAGGAACACGTTCGGTAGGTCCCGTACCGGCGAGTCCAAAGGCACGGGCTCGGGGTCGAACACGTCCAGGCAGGCGATCATGTCGTTGCGCCGCAGCCGTTCGATCAACGCCTCTGAGTCCACGATGGCACCCCGCGACACGTTCACGAACACCGCGCCCGGCCGCAACAGCTCGATCTGCTTCTTCCCGATCATCTTGCGCGTCGCTGGCGTGATCGGCGCCAGGCAGAACACCACCTCTGATAGCCGCAACAGGTTCTCCAGCGAGGTGAGCGTCACGTCGTAGATGTCCGCGATCTCGCGCGGCACGTAGGGATCGTGGACGTACGCCTTCACGCGGAACGGCCGGAGCAGTTCCAGGAGCCGCCGGCCGATGTGACCGCACCCGATCAGCCCTACCGTCCGGTCCGATAGCTCGCTCTTCAGGTAGCCGGGGTCTTCGAGCCGTGCCTGCGGCGTCGGGTAGGAGACCTCGTGGTTGATCATCCGCCGGAAGTGGTACCCCGCGTTCCGCAAGCCGATCATGCCCATGGCGAGCGCCCACTCCGAGACGCCGAACGACGACCCGTGCGTGGTGTCCACCGCCTTCACTCCGCGCTCCCAGCACGCTTCCGCGTCTATGCGCTGTGCAAAGCGATCACCTTCGAGCTCGCCAACGAACTTCACCCGCGGTGCCTTGTCCAGGATGCAACCGGTGATGCGAGGCGCGCCGTGGCAGACGATTAGAGCGTCGAGTCCTTGGGCGAATTCCACCAGCTTCGCCTCCGACTCGGACTTCCGTGGCGGCGGCTGGTCCCAACTCGTCGGCTCGTTCAACTCCCGGAAGTGGAACTCTGCAAACTCCGTGAGCCGCCTGAGCTGCTCTTCCGCTACGTCGCGCTCGCGGACCTCTTTGTTCGCGGCCAGGCCGACCTGCGGTCTGTCAGACATGGGTATCTCGCTCCCCCCCAGCCTCAACCTCCGTAGCCCTTGCTTCCACCGGATGCCCACCAGGCGTAGAGGTGGTTCACCGGCCCGCGGCCGCGTCCGACCGGAAAAGCGTTGCGCAGGGCCTCGGTGATGTACAGCTTGGC